>DATART010000128.1:0-8066 GCA_036264035.1 Thermoanaerobaculia bacterium
GCATCGACGATTAGTAACTCGTCGAGCGTGACCGGATGGAAGAAGTCACACTCGACGTGTACGCGCGGAAGCCAGAGGCCGAGGTCGTCGAACAGCGTCCGATACGGCAGGCCGCACGAGCGGAACAGCTCGACCTCGGCCAATCCGAAGAAGCGCAGGTAGGCCTGATAGTTGATGATCCCGGCGGCATCGATGTCTTCCCAGCGAACGTACTCAGACACAGAAAAGCGCATTTGGTCTAGAATTCTAGGGCCATGAGAAAACAAGCCATCATCTTTCTCCTGATCGCTGCTGTTGCACTTCCGTCCTTCGCATTGGCCACGCCCGCTGCCCGGCAGACGCAGACGTCCGCGGATGTGGAACTCGAGAACCGCGTCACTCAAGTCATTTACGAGAAATTCGGGCGCGTTGCTCCGGGGATCGGCGTCGAGGTGCATAACGGCAACGTCATTCTCAACGGCAGGGTGAGGGAGGTGGTGTCGCTGCAGGTGGAGAATCGCGTTTGCCGCGTCAAGGGTGTCAAATCCGCGCGATGGGTGCCGGTCCTGATTCAGATCTCTCACCACACCCACACGCCGAGGTAGCGGTCGATCCACATGTCGAACTGCTTCGGATCGAGGTCGCCGGCCACGATCAGCACCGCGTTGAAGCGATTCGCGGCTCTCGCCTTTTCACTTCTCGCCTTCGCGGCCTTCGCGGCTGACGCACCGCCGAAAGTCGTCGCGCTTCGTGCGGCGCGAATGATCGATGGCCGCGGCGGCGCAGTCGTGTCGCCGGCGGTGATCGTCATTCGCGGCAACAAGATCGAATCGATCGGAGGCGCCGTGCCCGCGGATGCGCAGGTCATCGACCTCGGCGACATGACGCTGCTGCCGGGCCTGATCGATGCGCATGTCCACACGTTGCTGCAGGGCGACATCACCTCCGAGGATTACGACAACCAGCTGTTCAGAGAGTCGATGGCTTATCGCGCGCTTCGGGCCAGCAAGGCTGTGAAGATCGCGCTCGGCAATGGATTCACGACCGTGCGCGATCTCGAGACCGAGGGCGCGATGTATACCGACGTCGACCTGAAGCGCGCCATCAACAACGGCATCATTGACGGGCCGCGCATGGTGGTCTCGACGCGCGCGATGTCGGTCACCGGCGGCTACGGCCCGAGCGGCTATGCGCCAGGAGTTACGTATCCGATGGGCGTGCAGATCGTCGACGGTGTCGATGACGCGCGGAAAGCGGTGCGCGAGCAGATCGCGCACGGCGCCGACTGGATCAAGGTCTACGCGGATCGTTCGTACTTCGTGGCGAAAGACGGCACGCTGTCGTCGACTCCGACATTCAATGCCGAGGAAATGAAAGCGATCGTCGAGGAATCGCACCGGCTGCGGCACAAAGTCGCGGCCCATGCGATGGCGCGGCCAGGCATCGAGAACGCGCTCAACGCCGGCGTCGACTCGATCGAGCATGGCATCTCGATTCCCGACGATCTGCTCGACGTCATGGTGGCGAAGGGCACGTATCTCTGCCCGACGCTGAGCGTGACCGACTATGTCGCGGCTGGCCGCGGCGGGGTCTGGCTGAAGATTCCTGCGTTCCATCGCGACAGTTTTTCGCGCGCACTCAAACGCGGCGTGAAGATCGCGTTCGGCACCGACGCCGGCGGTTTCGCGTGGGATGCGTTCAACGAGGCGAAGGAGTTTTCGTACGAGACGAAATTCGGGATGACGCCGATGCAGGCCATCCAGACGGCGACGCGCAATGCCGCCGATCTCCTCGACATGTCCGACCGCATCGGCACGATCGAAGCGGGCAAGCTCGCGGATATCGTCGCCGTTCCCGGCAATCCGCTGAACGACATTACGGCGATGGAGCGGGTCGGGTTCGTGATGAAGGACGGAGCGATTTACAAACGGCCGTGATCTGCGTTTCATCTGCGTCATCTGCGGATAAAAACGTATCCGCAGAATGCGCAGATGAACGCAGATAAACTTAGTCCGTGTCCAACTTGCTCGTCGTCGACGTCGGCAACACGAACATCGTCCTCGGCGTTTTTCGCGGCGACGCGCTGGTGAGCTCGTGGCGGCTGGCGACGGCGCGCGAGCGGACTTCGGACGAATACGGCATCCTGGCACGGCAGCTCATCGGCGAGACGTTTTCGGACGCGTTCGAAGGGGCGATCGTCTCTTCGGTCGTACCGCCGCTGAATCATTCGATCGCATCGATGATCCGAAAATTCTTCGGCCTCGACGCGGTCTTCGTCGAGCCGGGCGTGAAGACCGGCATCGCCATTCACACGGACAATCCCGCCGAGGTTGGCGCGGACCGCATCGTCAATTGCGTCGCCGCACACGCGGAGTACGGCGGGCCGGCGATCATCGTCGATTTTGGAACGGCCACGACGTTCGACGTCGTCACGCATGACGCGCGCTACATCGGCGGCGTGATCGCGCCAGGTCTGACGATTTCCGCCGAGGCGTTGTTCGCGCGCGCGGCGCGCCTGCCGCGCGTCGACATTCGCCGGCCGGAGTCGGTGATCGGCACGAACACGATCGTCAACATGCAGTCCGGCATCTACTTCGGCTACCTCGGCCTGGTCGACGGCATCCTCGGACGGATGAAGCGCGAGGTTCCCGACGTGCGCGCAGTCGTGGCCACCGGCGGCCTGGCGCCGCTGCTCGCGCCTGATTCGGAACACATCGAGTATGTCGATGACGATCTCACGCTGAAGGGCTTGAAGATCGTCTACGACCGAAACCGTGCGCCGCGGCGGGGAAGGAAGTGAAGACTAAAACAAGCACAGACAAGAGTGTCTGTGCCACACAAGCGGAGCTTGTGGCTCGAGGCAGCCTTGGTGTGTCTCAAACACAGCCTGTGCTTCAAGGCAGCCACAATGTGGCACAGACACTCTTGTCTGTGCGGGCGGGTGTGCGGCTGGTGAATATGACGGCGGCGTTAATCCTTGCGGCCAACGTCTTCGCAGGTTCGCAGGTCAATGCCACCCACGCCGCCATCGCCACCTCCTCACCCGCGGCGACGCAGATCGGACTCCGCGTGATGCGCGACGGCGGGAACGCGATCGACGCCGCCATCGCCGTGTCGTTCGCTCTCGGCGTGCTCGAGCCGAAATCGACGGGTCTCGGCGGCGGCGGATTTCTCACGTACTTCGACGCTGAAACCGGCGGCGTCTGGACGCTCGATTTCCGCGAAGCGGCACCAGCCGCGGCGAAACGTCCCGCCAGCGGCCCGTTCACCGGCGCGCAGGCGGCCGCGGTGCCGGGATTCGTGGCCGGACTCGACGCCATGCGCGAGCGATTCGGATCGCGTCCCTGGCGCGAGCTGATCGCGCCGGCGCAGCGCCTCGCGAAAGACGATCTCGCGAAAACGTTGCAACGCCTAAGCGAGCAGGGGGCGCACGATTTCTATGACGGCGACATCGCGAACAAACTCGTGGAGGCCGTTCACTTCGCGTTCCGCGATCTACGCGATTACAAAGCGATCTGGCGCGCGCCCGTGCGCATCACCTTTCGCGGCGCCGACATCTACACCGTCGGGCCGCCTGCCGCGGGTGGTCTCATGATCGGCGAGATTCTGAAAATCGTCAGCGGTCTCGATCTGAGGCGTCCCAATGCCATCCATCTGCTGGCCGAAGCCGAACGACGTGCTGCCATCGATCGCGACAAGTTCCTCGGCGATCCTGCCGGCGGACGTGTGCCGCTGCACGACCTTCTGTCCGACGAGCGCGCCGCGCTCTGGCGTGCGTCGATCGATCCGAATCGCGTCACGCCCACCGTTGCGCTCGCGGAGCCGAGCGCAGTTCCGGCGCCGGCATCGCACACGACTCATGTCTCCATCGTCGACGCGCATGGCAACGTGGTGTCGCTGACGACGTCCGCCGGCGACGAAGCGGGCAGCGGCTTCAACGTTCCGGGCGTCGGCTTCGCCTTGAACGATTCGCTGAACGGTTTCAACGCCACGCCGGGAGCCGCGAACGCGCTCGCCGCCGGCAACCGCCCCGCGTCGCCGCTGTCGCCGGTGATTGTCCTGCGCCGCGGCAAGCCGCTGCTCGCGATCGGTACGCCCGGCGGCGCCACGATTCCGACGACGATCGCGCAAATCCTGCTCGACGTGCTCCTGTTCGATCACACGCCCGCCAACGCCATCGCCGCGCCGCGCTACTCGCAGCAGGCCGTGCCGGAGGAGATCGCATACGAGCAGCGGCGCGCGCCGCAATCCGTCATCGATGCGCTCCTGGCAATGGGGCACGGCGTCCGTGCCCGCGACGCCATCGGTGACGTGCAGGCGGTCTGGATCGCCGGCGGAAAGTTGCTGGCGGTTTCCGACGCGCGCCACGGAGGAGCGGCGGGCGGGTTCTGACCCGTCTACATCGCGTCGAACAATTTCAAAATCCGCTTGTACTCATCCGCCCAACTGGTCGGCTCGACGAATCCGTGGTTCTCGACCGGGTATGGCGCCAGCTCCCAATTCGTTTTGCGCAACTCGATGAGGCGTTGCGCGAGGCGCACACTGTCCTGGAAGTGAACGTTCGTGTCGACCATGCCATGGCAGATCAGCAGGTGCCCTTTCAATCCCTGCGCGAAGTAGATCGGTGACGATCTCCGGTACGCCTCGGCATCGCTCTGCGGGACGTTGAGGATGTTCGACGTGTAGCCGTGGTTGTACGCTGCCCAATCAGTCACCGGACGCAGCGCCGCGCCGGCCGCGAACACGTCCGGCGTGGTGAACATCGCCATCAGCGTGATGAACCCGCCGTAGCTGCCGCCGTAGACGCCGATGCGTTTCGGATCGACGCCATGCTCCTTCACCAGCCAGCGCGCGGCGTCGACGTTGTCCTCGAGATCCTTCCCGCCCATGTGCCGGTAGATGGCCGTGCGCCAGTCGCGCCCGTAGCCGCGCGAGCCGCGGTAATCGATGTCGAGCACGAGATAGCCCTTGGACATCAGCAGGTGGTGAAACATGTACTCGTGCGCGTAACTGGACCAGAAGCGATTGACGTTCTGTAGATAGCCCGCGCCGTGCACGAAGATGACCGCGTGCCCGCCCTTCCAGTTCGCCGGTTTGTAGATGCGCGCCGGAACCTCGACGCCGTCGCGCGCAGGCACGCGCACGATGGGGACATCGAGCCACTTATAGTTCGCAAACTCAGGTGCGGGCGACGTCGTGACACGCTTCCCGCTGACGTACAACTCAGGCGGCTTGTTCGTGTACGAGTAGACGTTCGCGATCGCGTTGCCGTCCGAGGAGACGACTGCCTCGTTGTCGCCGTCCATCGACGTCAACTTCGCCGGCATACCTCCAGTGACCGGAATTCGATAGAGGTGCCGAACGAATGGACTCTCTTCGCTGGTCGTGAGATAGAACGACTTCCTGTCGTCCGAAAGCACGGCCGAATCGACTTCCCACTTGCCGCTGGTGAGCTGCTTCGGCGCACCGCCGCTGAACGGCACCTCGTACAGGTGCATGAACCCGGTGGCCTCGGAGAGGTAGTAGATCGTGTCGTTGTTCGCCCAACCGAACGACTGCGCGTCGGCGAAACGGAGCCACGCGTCATCGTGCATCGTCACGATGGTGCGGCCGTTCGCGGTGGCCGGATCAAACTCCATCACCCAGGCGTCCTTGTTGTCGGATGACCGCACCACGATGAACGCGTGCTTGCCGTCTTCGGACCAGACCGGCGCGCGAAGGTTGACCTCGCGCTCCTTCGGCTGCGCGCTCTCGCGCTGCGTGTCGGAGCTCTTCTCGGTCTTCTGCTCGCTCGCTTTCCCTTCGTCATTCTTCTGCTGCACCGCGTCGGCCGGCAACGGGTTGAGGCCGTGCTCGAACCACTTCACCTCGCCGTTGACCGTGCTGACGACGGCGATGCGCGACGGTGGCTGCGTGTCACCGACCTTTTCGCGGCCCGGAATCGTGTCGGTGTAGACGGACTCGGTGATGTAGTTCGGAACGATGGTCTTCTTCGCTTTGTCGGACTCGTTGTTGATGACGAGGACGATCGTCTTCCCATCCGGCGAGAGCCGCGCGTTGACGACGGTCTGCTTCTTATCGAGCTTGAACGGCTTGATGGGATGCTCGCGCTTCCGCTTCGCCTCGTCCTCCTCGCGCTTCTTCGCTTTGCGATCGACGATATCGAGCAGCTTCCGCTCCTCGGCTTTGATGTACTCCTGGCTCGCGGTGCCCTTCTTCGCGGCGTCGTCCCACAGCGTGACGTTCGGACCTTTGTCGTCCGGGGCGACGATATTCGTGAGCTGCGTGATCGATCCGTTTGCGAGGTCGATGGCGAAGACGTTGTTGGTGCGGACGAACGTCACGCGATTCTCATCGAACGTCCACTGCGGCGCCGATTCCACGTCGTTGGTCTGCGTCAGCGCGCGGCGTTTGCCGGCCGCGGCATCCCAGAGATACACGTCCGCGTCGTCGAGATAGACCGCGCGATGTTTGTCGCGCGTCCACTGCGCATTGACCGGCGGCGCGTCTTTTTTCTCATCGTCGCTCAGCTTGCGAAGTCCGGTGCCGTCACGATTGACGACGTACGTGTCGCGGTCGTGCTCCAGCGTGTCGGTGTAGAGCTTCCACGAAAAGTAAACGTGCTGGCCATCCGGCGACCACCGCACATCCTCGGGCGTCCAGCCGTAGAGGCCCGGCCCGCGCATGATGTTGTCGATAGAGAGATCGAACTGCTGCGCGGCGGCAGCAAGCGCAACGACAGCAAAAAGAAGAGCGATCGCGATCCGTTTCATGCCGCGTATCGTAATCGGAGCGGCCGCCGTACAGCGTTACACGATAGCGCCCATCACGACCGGCAGTTCGAGCGCGACCGCGGCCGCATTCACGACGGCCGCGATGCGCATGGCATCGACGACCTGATCCTCGGTCAGGCCACCTTCGATGACGGCATTTTCGTGCGAACGGATGCACACCTCGCAGCCATTGATCGCGCTGACTGCGAGACAGAAAAGCTCGAAGTCCGTTTTGTTCGTGGCCGGTTTGGCGATGCGCAGCATGCGCAGGCGCGCCGGCTTCTCCTCGTACGAAGGTTTGCCGGCCATGTGGCGGAAGCGGTAATAGACGTTGTTCATCGCCATCAGCGACGCCGCTGCGAGCGCATCGTCGATGACGGCGTCGCCGGCTTCGTCGCGAGCGTCGGCGAGCATCGCGTCGAGCAGTTCGGCGTTGCGGGCAGCGGCCGCCGAAGCGACCGCCACCCCCCACCGCTGCGCCGCCGTGAGCGTGACTGATTGCATCACGCTCTGCAGATTCAGCTTCGTATCGCGCGCGTTTTCCGGCAGACGCGCGCGCAGCGATTCGACGGCGCTCATGCTGCTTACGCCGCTCCCAGCGTTTCCTGGCCGGGACGCCAGTTGCACGGGCACAGCTCGTCGCTCTGCAACGCGTCGAGCGCGCGGATCACTTCGTCGACATTGCGGCCGACCGAGAGATCGTTCGCGTTGACCCAGCGGATGATGCCGTCCGGATCGACGATGAACGTCACCCGGATGGCTGCGCCGGCCTGCGGATGAAGAATGCCGAGCTGCATCGCAAACGCCGGCGTGATGTAGACCAGCGGCGTCTTCACATCCTTCAGATCGGGATGCGAAACGCGCCAGGCCAGGTGCGAGTGTTCGTTGTCGGTGCTGCCGCCGAGGACGACGGCATCACGGTCAGCGAACTCGCCGCCCTTCTTGCCGAACTCCACGATCTCGGTCGGGCAGATGAACGTGAAATCCTTCGGGTAGGCGTAGAACACGAGCCACTTTCCATCGTTGTCCTTGGTGCTGATGGTCGTGAACTCTTTTCCCTTCTCCGTTCCGACGGAGGCCTTCAGTTTGTACTCCGGAAACTTGTCTCCAACAGTAAGCATGGGCATGTTGCGTTTACTCTCCTTCTTCGATTTGCCTGCAATCAGGACTTGCGCCGGACGTTCTTGCGAACGCCGTGCATGACCACCTGGTAATCGTGAATCTCGAATCCCTTCAATCCCTCGATGTTGCAAACCTGGACCTTGTCCCAGGGAACGTCATGAATCGCGCCGCTCTCTTCATCGACGAGGTGAT
>DATART010000169.1:0-11196 GCA_036264035.1 Thermoanaerobaculia bacterium
GACGAAATCAGCTTCACTGCCGTCGCATGTATCTTTGAAGTACACCTTCAGTTTGGCGCCAGACTTCATCTCCACGTTGACCGACGCTGCCTTCCCGAACTGGCAGCACTGCGGCGCCGTCTCCAACACGGTGGGACCGACGATGCGCGTGAAATCAGTCTTGGCCGGCGTGAAATCCGTTCCGTCCTCTTTGCAGAAGTTGCCGTTATCCGCACGGGCAGGACTCGTAAAGATCGCCGCGTACGCGAATTGTGCCGTCCCTATATCGACGATATGCGGTTCACCCGTTTTCATCTTGATCGTCACGGACGGTTTCCCGGTGAGGTTCAGGTCGTAGGTGCCATTGGTGGCCACGGTAATCGTCTGTGAAAAGGGGGCGAAAGCGGGATGTGAGACCGAAACGCCAACCGGCACTCCGATCGGCAGCGTGAGACTCGCCTGCCCGTTGGCGTTGGTGAGCTGCGATTGGCCGCCGTACGAGACCGTCGCTCCGGCAACGACCACGCCATTCGACGCGTCTTTGACCGTGAAGATAGCCTTGGTCGTCTGGCCGTTTCCGCTCGCGGGCGAGACGGCCCGCCGGCGCGTGGTCTGCGCCATGACAGGAATCGCCGCCACCGCCAGCAGGATGCAGAGGATGCGTGAAACGAGAGTCATGAAATCTCCTTTGATCGGTCGCGCCGCAAACTGCGCGGCGCTGTGGCATGGTAGCCGAACGGTATACGAATCGGACGCGCCAAACGTCCCCTGACAGGCGCGGCTATACTCCGGCGGCTTCGCGAAAACCATGCACCTTTTCGACAGTTACACGATCCGCGCCGTCACGTTCCGCAATCGCATTTTCGTCTCGCCGATGTGCCAATACTCCAGCGAGGAGGGCCTCCCCAACGACTGGCACCTGGTCCACCTCGGCAGCCGCGCGGTGGGCGGCGCGGGATTGGTGATGGTCGAAGCCAGCGGCGTCTCGCCTGCCGGCCGCATCACCGCCTGGGACAGCGGCTTCTGGTCGCAGCAGCACGCCGATGCATTCCGCCGCATCGCCGCGTTCGTCGAGAGCAACGGAGCGGTCTCCGGAATCCAGCTCGCACATGCGGGACGGAAGGCTTCGACCGATGTTCCGTGGCGGGGTGGGCGCGTGATCCGCGAAGGTCCGCATTCGTGGCAGGCAGTGGCGCCGAGTCCGATTCCGTTTCGCGACGGTGAGCCGGTTCCGCGCGAATTGAGCGTTGCCGAAATCGAGGAGATCGTCGAGCAGTTCGCTCGATCGACGGCGCTCGCGCTCGATGCCGGCTTCCGCGTCATCGAGTTGCACATGGCGCACGGCTATCTGCTGCACGAATTCCTCTCGCCGCTCAGCAACGTGCGGACGGACGAATACGGCGGATCACTGGAAAATCGCATGCGCTTTCCGCTGCGCGTCGCCCAACGCGTACGGCAGACCTGGCCCGATCACCTTCCTCTCTTCGTGCGCATCTCGGCATCCGACTGGGCGGAGGGCGGATGGGATCTGCCGCAGTCGATCGAATTCGCGAAACGGCTTCGCGGCCTCGGCGTCGACCTCATCGACTGTTCCAGCGGCGGCGCCGTGCCCGGTGCAAAAATCGAGCTCGGTCCCGGCTATCAGGTTCCGTTCGCGCGCGCCATTCGCGCCGAGGCAGGGGTGGCCACAGGCGCGGTCGGATTGATCACCGATGCGCATCAAGCCGACGACATCATCAACAGCGGTTCCGCCGACGCCGTTTTGCTGGCGCGGGAACTGCTGCGTGATCCCTACTGGCCGCTCCACGCCGCCCGCATCCTCGGCGTCGACGTTCCTTGGCCCGATCAATATCAGCGCGCAAAGCCGTAAGGAGCTATTCATGACCACTGCAACTCTCGATGCCGCGCAGAGCGGCACCTTCCGCCTCGGCGGCGACCTTCCCGTCCACCGCCTCGGCTTCGGCGCGATGCGCATCACGGGCAACGGCGTCTGGGGTCCGCCTGCCGATCACGCCGAGTCGATTGCCGTGCTCCGCCGCGCCATCGAGCTCGGCATCAATCTGATCGATACGGCAGAAGCCTACGGTCCGCATGTCAGCGAGGAGCTGATCGCCGAGGCGCTGTATCCGTATCCGAAAGGTCTGGTCATCGCGACGAAGGGCGGCCTCGAACGCACCGGCCCGAATCAATGGCCGGTCAACGGCCGTCCGGAGCGGCTGCGCGAGGGGGTCGAAGGCAGTCTGCGTCGCCTGCGCGTCGAGCGCATCGATGTCTGGCAGTTGCACCGCATCGATCCGAACGTCCCCGAAGAAGACCAGTTCGGAGTCATCCGCGAGTTCCAGCAGGAGGGCAAAATCCTCCACGCCGGGTTGTCGGAAGTGACGATCGAGCAGATCGAACGCGCACGGAAGTTCTTCGAGGTCGTCTCCGTCCAGAACCGCTACAACCTCGGCGACCGCGAATGGGAGAGCGTCCTCGATTACTGCGACCGCGAGAACATCGGCTTCATCCCCTGGTTCCCACTCGCGACCGGCAAGCTTGCCGGAAAAGGCGGACCACTCGCTCGCATCGCCGAGCGGCATCGCGCAACGCCGGCGCAGATCGCGCTGGCATGGCTGCTGAAGAGATCGAAAGTGATGCTGCCCATTCCGGGGACGTCGAAAGTGAAACACATGGAAGAGAACATTGGCGGGGCGGGGATTGAGTTGTCCGACGAGGAGTTTGCTGCGATCGGCGCGTAGCCGGGGTTTAGACTCCGTCGAAGAAGTCGACAGTACCCGTCTCCAGCGAGTACTCGGCGCCCACCACCATGAGGCCTCCGTCGCGGATTAGCCGTTCGAGGATCTCGGAGCCGTGGCGGAGGTGATTCGCCGATGCGCGAACGTTTGCACGTACAGCTTCGCGAATCAACGTCGCAGAATCGAGGTCGCCGCCGACCGCCATGACGCCCTCGACCGAGGGCCGCACGCGGTCGACGATCGATCGGAGGTTGCGCGATTGGCTCGTAGCCTGCCCTGTCAACTCCTCAAGCGTCGCGGTAATCGCCCCGCACTGCGTGTGGCCCATAACGACCACCAGCGGCGTCCCGAATCGCGCCGCCGCGAATTCAACGCTGCCCACCTGCGACGGCGCCACGATGTTGCCGGCCACACGAATCACGAACAGATCGCCGAATCCGAGGTCGAACACCAGCTCCGCGGGAACGCGCGAGTCCGAACATCCCAGGATGATCGCGAACGGCTCCTGCCCCGCCGCCAGCGATGCGCGGTGTCCATGATTCCCAATCGCCTCAGCCTCGACGAATCGCCGGTTGCCTTCGCGCAGGCGGGTCAGAGCTTCGGTTGCAGTGATCATTTAGACTCAGGCGCTGGGGCTTTAGTCTTCACCATCCAAGCCGGACGTGGCGACGTCGAGGCGGGCGCCGATCCAACGGCTTCCCATGCCGATGCGTCGTCGCGGGTGCTCAGCACTTCTGCCTCGATCTGGTCGTCGATGGATTTTTGTTCGGGCGACGTCATGAAGCGGGAAACGATCATATCTCGCGACTTCCCTGTCCCCACTCCCCCCTCACCGCTCCGTAGTAATCCACATCCACGTGTTCGCCCCATTTCACGATGTGCTGGCGCATCGTGCCTTCGCGTTTCATGCCGATCTTCTGGAGGATGCGGCCGGAGGCGGGATTCTGCGTGAAGTGGAAGGCGAAGACTCGGTTCAGGCCGAGCGTGTTGAAGACGTAGTCGACGATCGCCTTGGCGGCCTCGGTGACGTAGCCGCGATTCCAGAAAGGGACGCCGATCCAGTAGCCGATCTCGGCGCGATCGTGATTCGTGTCGACGTGCAAGCCGATCGCGCCCATCGCCTCGCCGCCGTCGCGCGGAGCGATTGCGAAGATGTGATTGTTCGACGCGTCGTCGTGGCCTGCGATCCATTCCGCCGCGGCGCCCTCGGGATACGGATGCGGAATCAGCAGCGTGCTCGCCGCGATGGCGCGATCCGCGGCCAGCCGCTGGACCGCGGGCGCATCGTCGGGCGTGAACGGGCGCAGCACCAAGCGCTCCGTCGTGATGGTGGGGCGAGGCATTCGAAATGGGGCCGGATCGCCCGGCCCCACGAACTCTACTGCTTCTTGTCTTCCGGCTTCACCGCGGGAGCGGCCTCCGGCATCTTGAACACTGCGGTATCGACTTTCGGATTCAGCTCGATCTTCTCGATCGTGATTGCCTGTCCGCCCATGCTCTCTTTGCCCTTCACATGGCTTTCCATCGAGTACGGCATCGTGATTCCGTCGACGGTCTTGTAGTCGCCGATCGTCGTTTCCATCTCGAGGTCCTGCCCCTGAATGTTTCGCGTGGCTTCGGTACGGATGACGAGGTAGGTCTCAGCGTCGAGATAGATGTTCGATTCTTTGCCTTCCTTCGTCGTGAGGTGCAGTTTGTACGTCGGCGTTCCCTCGGTATCGACTTTTCCGACGTACTCGACTTTGTTGCCCTTGG
This sequence comes from Thermoanaerobaculia bacterium, assembly GCA_036264035.1. Lineage (GTDB taxonomy): Bacteria > Acidobacteriota > Thermoanaerobaculia > Gp7-AA8 > Gp7-AA8 > JADGNZ01. The sequence goes on from DATART010000169.1 coordinate 4,473, forward strand.
CCTTGTAGTCGACGGTGGGACCGTCGAAATCGGCCTCGACGCGGATGTCCTTCAACTGCTCCTCGGTCATCTTCTGCGGATCCTTGTTGCCCATGAACGGCATCAGGTTCCAGCCAGTCGTGCCGTCGTACGCGGACGTTCCGGTCATCCCCTGGATCACGAAATCCATCCGCATTTCCGAGGGGCGCGCCTTGACGATCGTGATCGGCGCTTCCATCGGGCCCATCTTCATCTTCCCAGTCAGGCGCATCGACTGGATTGCTTTGAGCTTCTCCTTGCCGCCCTCCGCTTTGAGGTTTTTCTCGAGCAGCTCATCGACGGTCTGGCCGAACGCCGAGACGGTGAGCAGCACGGCGCAAAGGGACAGCAGTAGTTTCTTCGACATGAATCCTCCTGGTTGTGTTGGGACGTTTCGTCGATTGTGACATACGTGCGACTGGCAGCCGAGGTTGCGTTCATAGGCTGGCGACTAGGTCGCGCACTCTGCCGCGGACGTCCTCAGGCTCAGCGATGAGTCGATCACGCTCGGCGGCGTCGAGCAACGAGCGAAGGGCGCGGTAGGCATCGCCGCGATCCGAGGTCTCGCGAAGGATGGCGATGGGATCGACGCTGCGCGCCGACAACCATTCGTCGACAGCAATGCGCGTCTCTGCCGGCGACTGGCGAAGGAGCGCGCCCGTGTTGCGCCGGATCGTCCGCCAGCGGGCGATGCGCGGCCACGAGATCGCGAGGAGGACGAGAATTGCCGCGGCAAGGCCGATCAACGGCAGCGATTGACGCGCGGCTTCGATTGGAGTGCCGCGGGATGGCGGCAGTACATGCGGTTGTATCGCGGCTGCGTCGGCTGCCTGAACGAGCAACGTCCGCTGGCTGCAGCGAAGCTCGCGACGAACGCCGGCCGAAGTCAGCGTCTGCGACGCCAGCGGCGGGATAACGAACATTCCCGACGTCGCCGGAAAGATCAGGTAACGCCAGCGCCGCGTCATCACTGCCTCGTCGCTCCTCTGGACCGTCACCGTGCCCTCGGCGATCTGGACGCTCCCATCGAGGGCTTCCGCGAACGACGGCGGCGGCGCGGCACGAAGATTCGCGGCGCCGCTCATGACCACGTCGATCGCCACCGGTCCGCCGTTCTTCTGCACCGGCGTCTCGCATTGCAGGGAGATGTCGCCCACTGCCGCGACCGGCGCCCCGGCCGGAATCGGTCGCGCTTCAATCGCCAGCGGCGACGAGCGCCGAGTCACATCGACCACGCTGCCTTCGAACAGGCGAAATGGATTGCCGAAGCTGAGCGGCTTCATGATCTGCGCTTCGATTGCGAGCGGATCGACGGTGAGCGGGCCGCTGCGCAGCGGAAAGAGCGCCACGCGGCGGATGACCAGCTTCTGCATCGCCACGCCGCCGAGAAACAGTTGCTGCGCAGTCTGTCCGCGGATGTCGAGCTCCTCGACCCAGAAGTCGGCCAGCTTCGGCATCTGCGCGATTCCGTGCTGCTGCACGCTCGTGGCGTTGTAAATCGTCCAGGTGACGATGACCTGCTCACCGGTGAAGACGCTGCTCTTGTCCGCTTCGGCGACCACGAAAATGGGATCGCGTCCGGTGGCAACGAGCTCGTGAAGGATGCGAATCGGATCATTCGTTCCGGCGGCGAGGTCGGGCAGAACCTGAATCGACATCGGCGCGAGTGTCTCGACCTCTCCGTTCGCACCATGCAACGTAAGCGGTCCGACCAGCGCCGCGCCGGCGTGGATCGGGCGCGCGACGTAGCGGAGGACTTTGCGGCGCGACGACTGCCCGTTGATCCACGAAAACTCCGACGATACCGATGGCGATCCGTCGACGACGAGATTCTGCAGTGGAAGCCGGACGTTGTCCGCCGAGGCGAAGGCGTCGGTGAGCGTGAGGGTGATGGTGAGGGTGTCGTCTGCGGAGAGGGTTCGCTTGTCGACCTGGAGGTCACTGGCTGCGGCCGGCAACGCGAATAGCAGGAGAAGAACGGCAATGTTGAACGTTGAATGTTGAATGTTCAATGTTGAATGAGGAGGCCGGCGCCGCGTCCACCGTCGCCTCCATTCAACATTCAACATTGAACATTCAACATTTAACATTCGCCTTACCGCCTCAACGCGTCACCATCCCACATGCAATCGCTCGCGCGACGGCCTGTGCATCCGCGACAGCTCTTCCTGCTCCTGCTGTTGCACGGACCGAAGCAATCCATCGACATTCGGATCACTCTTCGGCTGCTGCTGACCACTTGACTGTGGCGATGGCTGCGGCTGTGGTCCCCGATCCTGCTGCGATCCGCTGCCCCCGCCTTGCTGTTTCTGCATGGCCTGCTTGCGGCGAAGGGCAATCTCCAGATTGCGTTTGGCGTCCGCGTCGGATGGACGGATGCGCAAGGCCGCGGTGTAGTCGCGGATGGCGTAGTCGAACGCATTCGCCAACAACGCGCTGTTGCCGCGATTGAAAAGCGCGTCGGCTCGCAGCGACGGGTCGTTGAGCGCTTTGGCGATCGTCGATGATCCTGCCTCGCGGTTTCCGGCGGCAATCTGCGACGTGCCGAGGTTGAAGGCGCGCGCGGGAGTGGGCGCGATCGATGTTGCCGTGGAGAATGACTGCTGCGCCTCGGCGTACTTTTTCTGTTCGAACTGCTTCACGCCGCGCGCGTTGGCGGCGTGCGAGTTCGTTTCGCGCGTGAAGCGATCCACGAACGGAAGCGTGATCAGGAGGAGGATCGGGATCAACTTCATTCCGCGCCTCGATTCGCGAGCGACCCGAGGAACATTGCCACGCAGGCGAAGGCCAGCGGCCATTGGTAGCGCTCGATCGGAATGCGGACATTGCGCTGCTTCAATGTCCCGCCGGACGCCGCGAGCGAATCGAGAGCATGCTCGCCGAATGGATTCGCGTAGAACTTGCCGCCGGTCGCCGCTGCGATCTTCTGCAACGTTTCCGGACGCGCATACGTCGTCACGACCTGTCCGTTGTCATCGACCAGATCGCCGCCACCCTCCGGCCGCGGTATGGTGCTGCCCGCCGCGGTGCCGATGAGAATCGTCGATACCGGCACGCCGCGCTGCGCGAGCTTGGCGATAGTGTCGTCGAGCCGCGTGCTCTGATCCTCGCCGTCGCTGATGACGACGATGTCGCCGCGCTGCGCGCTGTCGCCGGCCAACCGCAGCGCGGCCATCAACGCGACCGAAAGGTCGGAGCCGGGATTCGAAACCTCCCCCGCCTGAATCGAGTCGAGCAGCGCCTCGACCGCATCACCATCGCTGGTCAGCGGCGACACGACCTCGGCCGCCGACTCGAAGACGACCAGCCCGACCCGTCCCTGCTGCGCATCAATGATCCGTTTCGCGATCGCTTTCGCCGCGTCGAGCCGCGAGGTGCCGACATCCTGCGCGGCCATACTCAATGAGACGTCGATGGCGATGACGCGATTCGACTCGCGCTGCTCGATGGGAATGGTCTGAAATCCCGCTTCAGGGCCGGCCAGCGCAATGACGCATCCGAGGAGTGCGAGCGACGCGAGCCAGGGCCGCAGCCAGCGCAGCGGATTGGCGACGCCGCGCAGCCGTTCCGAAACGAATCGACGCGCGATTCGGATTCGCCGGCGTTCGCGCGCGATGAAAAAGATCAGCGCGAGCGGGATGATGAGCGCGAGCCAGAGCATTTGCGGCAGGCGGAAGGAGATCGCGTTCATGCGGCGCTCCTGCGCGAGCACCAGCACAGACAAGAGTGTCTGTGCCACATTGTTCCGTCCAAGACCTCAAGGTAGTTTTGTTTGTACCGCGCAGCGGTGTGGCACAGACACTCTTGTCTGTGCTCTGTGGCGGCTTGGACGACCCGTTGATGCTGGCCGAAACTCACGCCGTCACCTTCTGCCAGACCGTTTCACCCGACAGCAGCGCCAGAGCCAGGGCCATCACTCCGAGCGCGAGCGGCAGACCGTACAACTCGTCGATCTTCTCGCTCTTCGGCGCCGTCAGACGGGTCTTCTCCAGGTGATCGATGCGGTCGAGAACGTCGCTCATCGTTCGCGCGTCGGTGGCGCGGAAATACTCGCCGTTCGTCGTCTTCGCGATCGCCGCCAGCGCCTCTTCGTCAATGTCGGCGCGGACGAGTTGATACGTCGTCACGATCTCGCCCGTGAATGGATCCTGGCGTTTGATCGGTATCGGCACTGGGCCGCGGCTGCCGACGCCGATCGTGTAGATCTTGATGCCGTATCGCGCCGCCAGTTGCGCGGCCACGAGCGGATCGATCGAGCCGGCGTTATTCACGCCGTCGGTGACGAGGATGATGATCCGGCTATGGGTCTTCGACGTGCGCAAGCGGTTCACCGCGGTGGCGATGGCGTGGCCGATGGCGGTACCGTCGCCGTTCTCGCCGACCTGCGCACGTTCGAGAATTGCGCCGGCGATATCGCGGTCGTACGTGATCGGCACACGCGTGGCGGCGCGAACGCCGAATGTGATGATGCCGATGCGATCGTCCTGCCGTTTGCTGATGAAATCGCCGATCAGCTCCTTGGCCACGCCGAAGCGGTTGCGCGGTTTGAAATCCTCGGCGGCCATGCTCCCCGAGGCGTCGAGGGCGATGACAATGTCGATGCCGAAGCGATCGTTCGATGCCATCTTCATCACGCGTTGCGGCCGCGCCAGCGCCACGATCATCGCGATCGCCGCGATCGATTCGAGAAGGAACGGGATCCCCGCGAGCTGCGCACGAAGAGTTGTCTTGGGCGATGCGATCGCCAGCGACGAAACCGTGAACGCGCCGAAGCGGCGCCGCCGATCGCGGACGAGCAATACGATCCTGCCGATCACGGCGATCAGCAACAGGAGCCACAGTGGGTTGGCGAAGCGAATCACGCCGCCTCCTCGGCCTGCACGATCGGCGGCTCCGCCCACACGGGAATCTCGAGCGCGCGCGTCGCGGCGTCATCGAAATCGGCGGGCGCCGCGCCCCTCGGCGAAAACTTTTCGAGATCGCCCTGACGAAGAATTTGTGCGACCGCCGCATGGTCGATGCGCGACAACAATTCTGACGTCGTCAGTTCCGCGCCGAGATCGGGCCGAACCGCGGCAAGGTAGGCGCGAACGATGTCGGCAAGCGCGGCCCAGCGCTTGGGAGAATCGGGCCGTAGCGAGCGCACGCGGCGGCGCAGCTCGTCGGCAGGCACGATCACGATCCGCGGTTTTGTCATCACCCGTTTGGCAAGCGCCGCCACGCCCGCCCACGCGCCCACCGCTGCCAGCGCGGCGATGCCGATCGCGAAGAACGGCAGCCGCGGCCATCGCTCCGGCTTGGGCGGCTTGAGCGGCGAAGGCTCCAGCTTATCGTCCGGCTTCAGCACCGAGTGAATCGGAATCATCACGCTCACCGGACCGTCGGCCGCGCGTCCGTTGACCGCGATCGTGTGCGGGACGAATGAGCGGATCACGACGGAGTTGCCGCTGCGGGAAATGACTTCGAAATCGGCGGACGGTTCGAGCGTCGTCGGCGATGCAAACGTGATCGTGACCGGATCGCCGATGGTCGGCTTCGGCGGTTGGAATGTTGTGATCAACAGAAAGAGGAGCGCGCCCATCATCATCGCCTTCTCACGGCTCGCTCGCGAAAGAAACGCAGCAACTCCCGATCGTACGGAATGGCCGTCGAAACGTTGAGGTGATCGACGCCGGCCGCGCGGAAGCGCCGCGCGTTCTGCTCCCCGCGCACTGCCGCGCGGCGCGCGACATCCGCACGCCGGAGGTCGATGATCCGCAAGGCGCCGCTCTCTGCATCGGCCACCTGCGCCAGTCCGCGATCGGGGAATCGTTCCTCGCGCGGATCGCCGACGGTGATGGCAACGACGTCGTGGCGCCGGTTCAGACGCCGCATCGTCCGCTCGAAGTTCTGATCGAGAAAATCGCTGATCACGATGACCACCGCGCGGCGCGTGCTGACCTGTTCCAGATAGCGCGCGGCGCCTTCGAGATCGGCCGCGCCCGTCGGCCCGCGCATGGCCGCATCGACCGCCGCGCGGACGATGACCTGCGCATGCATCCGACCCCGCCGCGGCGCGATGTATCCCTGAATGCTGTTCGAAAACAGCAGCAACCCGACGCGATCCGAGTTCTGCACTGCCGAGAACGCGAACACTGCCGCCAGCTCCGCCGCGACGTCGCACTTGCGCCAGTCCACCGATCCGAATCCCATCGATCCGGAGACGTCGACGGCGACCAGCACGGTCAAGTCACGCTCTTCGACGAACTCCTTCACATGCGGCGTGCCGCTGCGCGCGGTCACGTTCCAGTCGATCGTGCGCACGTCATCGCCAGGCTGGTACTCGCGCACCTGCGAAAACTCGATTCCGCGGCCATGAAACGCGGAGTGATAGTCGCCCGCGAATCCGGCGCGGATCAGCCGCGCGGAAAGGATTTCCAGATCGCGCACGCGCCGCGTGAGCGGTACGCGGAAGCGGGGCTTTCGGGAACGGAAGAACATGGTTTACGGAACAGCCACCGCTCCCAGGATCTGCTGCACGATCGCATCCGCAGTGACGTTTTCGGCGGCAGCCTCATAGCTCAGCACCAGCCGGTGCCGCAGCACATCCGGCGCGATCGCCTTCACATCCTCGGGGATCACATACGCACGCCCCTGAATGAACGCGTAACCCTTCGCGACGTGCGCGAGCGCGAGCGTGGCGCGCGGCGAGGCGCCGAAGGCGACG
>DATART010000176.1:0-1922 GCA_036264035.1 Thermoanaerobaculia bacterium
GTCTCCATGTCCGTCATCGTCACGAGGCGCGATTTGAGTTCCGATTTCAGCGCGTCGTACTCAGCGCCGGGATTCACGATGCCTTGCGACTCGCGGCCCTTCACGTTGATGTACATCTCGCCTAATCCCATGGCATAGGCGCGCGTGTGCGACCAGTCGACGTTTTCCAAGAACTGGCCGGAGTCGAAGAGCATCTCCACGTTGCGGTCTTTCACCTGAACGCCCGTTTTGAGCGTCATGTAGCCGTTCATCACCAGCCACGTGTTGTAGTTGACCGATTTGCGGAACGACGCGAAGCCGTGGTCGGAAAGGACGATCAGCGCGGCGTTCTTTTTCTCCGCGGCGGCCATGGCATCGCCGACGATCGCGTCCATGAGCTGGTACGAGCGCAGCAGGGCATCGCCCCACTTCGCGCTCAGCGCCGCGTTGTACGCGGGATGTTTCGGATCCATCAGGCGCCAGAAGACGTGGCCGACGCGGTCGGGGAACTCGAAGCACTGCACCATCAGCTCTTCGTCGCCGGCGAGAAACGCGTCGAACATCTTCCGGTCCTGCGCGACGGTGAACGTCATGTCGTCCCAGAACATCTGCTCGTCCGCGAACCCCTCGGAAATCGCCCACGTATCGATCTGCCAGCCGAGCGTTTTGTAGAGACCGTGATCGTGCGCGAGCTGCGGCGCCCATTTCGGCGGCGCGGAGATGTTGAAGCCCGGCGGCAGATTGCGTGGATCGAAGTTGATCGGCGAGAGGTAGAGCTTCACCTCCGGCTGCGAGGTGATGAGATGGAAGCGGCTGATACCGTGAATCCTGATCAGCGGATTGAACGGAAACACGAAGTCCGTCCAGCCGCTCCACTCGCCGGGACGCAACGTCACTGTCTGTCCGCTCTCTTCGATCGTGATCGAGTTGCGGTCGTTGGCGACGGTGATCGCCATCGGGATCGAAATGTACGTCCCCGGCGGCCCGAACAGCTTGTTCGGCGGGCCCTGAATCTTCGTGGCGATGCGTCCCTTGTTGTCTTCGAGCTGCACGACCTCGATCGAAAATTCGTTGTTGCCTGCTCGATGGAAATCGAGCTCCGAGGTGAAGAAGAACGGCTTGCCGACGCGGCCGGAGACGTCGGGAACGCCGAGGCCGGAGAGCATCTCGCCGGCCGGAAAATCGTGCGCGGGGAACGTGACGGGAACATGGACCACGCGCGCTTTGCGTCCGGCATTCGCAGCGGCTTCCCAGAACGGGATTCCCTGGCGTCGATTGATGACGCCCGGCTTCGTCACCGGGATGTACTTCTTCGTGGCCAGGAATGCACCCGCCGAGGCGGCGACAGCAATCACGATCATGACGATGCGCGCGGTTCGCCGGAAGAAGAGCGCGATCAAGCCGAGAATCACCAGAATCGCGGCAGCGGCGACGAACGGATTTTTTTCGCCGAGGAGGAACGGCTCTTTCGTTTCATCGAATGCGGCGAAGACCGGCAGGTACGTTTTCGGATCGCGGCGAAGGAAGTCGAAGATGCCGGTGCGGCCCGGATCGATGCCGGTCGAAAACGTCGACCACGACACCGGCGTCTGCGCGGGAATGGTCGGGCGCAGCGGACGGAACGTTCCCTGCGCGCGCAACTTCGCCAGGTTCGGCAGCTTCCCCTCATTCATCCACTGCTCGGTATAGCGGGCGTCGACGCCGTCAAATCCGAGGACGATGACTTTCTCGCTTGCGAGCGCTGCGAGGGGAAAGAGAGCGGCTGCGAGCGCGAGAATTCGAAAGAAACGCATTCAACGGGCATCATACTTGTAACCGTCTGCGACGAATTGAGGTGCTGCATGAAGACGCGTCAACTCCTTGCTTCATTGATAGTTGTCCTGCTGCTGGCCTGCGGCGGTGGTGAGAAAAAAGGCGGAACGGGCGGCGGCGCCGGCGGCGGC
>DATART010000229.1:0-2347 GCA_036264035.1 Thermoanaerobaculia bacterium
TTCTCGACCCCGGCCGGGGTCGCGTATCAAATACCAACCGGCGTGAATTCCCTCCGCGACCGCTGCCGCGGTCGGAAAATTTCGACGCGATCGATGACCGGTGGTCGCTCGCTTCGCTCGGACCACCTGCTACCGTACGAGCCACCTCCGGTGGCTTCGTGCCGCTTCGCGGCGGCCCTGCAGCAATCCACACTGCGCGACGCCGGCTAATTTGCACACGTCTGGTCTGTGCCACACCGTCATGGCGTAATGCGCAGGTGTGGCTACGCGCGAAAGTCAGTGTGGTACAGACACCCTTGTCTGTGCCGGTGAGGCTCGGGAGACTGTCGAGAAGAAACGCGGCCGGTGGATTGGTTTGGATCACACTCGCGTTAGACGGCGCATGAAACGGCTCCTGCTCCTCGGCATCTTCGTCGCGGCTCCCCTCTTTGCCGACAAACTCACATTCAACGTGGTCGGCATCGATTGCGCCTCCTGCGCACCGCCGGTGAAAAAGGCGTTAGCCTCGGTGGCCGGAGTCACGAACGTCTCGGTCGATGCGAAAGCGAAGACGGCGACCGTCGACGTTCCGCCAGGATTCGAAAAGGCGAAACTGCGCGAAGCGTTGTCGAACGCCGGCTTCGACGCCACGTTTCCCGGCGAGAAGCGGAACGACATCCAGCCGCTGCCGTCGGACGTCGTCAAGACGCTTGACATCGTTCGCTACGACGGCAAGTCCGCGCTCGATCTCGCGAACGTCGTCGCGCCGGGCAAGGTCACCATCGTCGATTACTACGCCGACTGGTGTGGGCCATGTAACGTCCTCGAGTCGCGGCTGGAGCGCTACATGGTTGCGCATCCGAACCTGGCCATCCGCCGCGCCGACATCGGCAAGTGGAACAACGCCGCCGCCGCGCAGGCCACGCACCTCGGCGCCGAAGCCCTCCCCTACATTCGCGTGTATGACGCGCATGGCAAGTTTGTAACCGCGGTGACCGGCGGCATGTGGGATGAGGTTTTGGCCGCCATCGAGAAAGCCGCTCGATAAAAGCGAATGTTGAATGTTGAATGTTCAGTGTTGAATGTTGAATGAAGGACGGGAGAGAACGCGATGCCATTCAACATTGAACATTCAACATTCGACATTCGACATTTGATGAGGCGCGCGACGCTGACGTTCCTGGCGCTCATTTTGTTCGCCTCATCACTCTCCGCCTGACCTGCCTGAGCGAATCCAAACCTCTCCGGCGGAGCGGGTCAGACCAGCATCATCGGCGCCGATCATTGGCGCGTGTCGTTCACGGCAGCGGAGGGATCGTTCCTCACGTCGCACGTCGCGGAATGTCCCGACGTCGCGCCGGAATGTGCGACGACGTTCATCCCGCCGCACAAGCATGTCGTCTCGATCGGCCTCACGCATCTCGAACTGCAGACTGACTACGGACTCGGCCACAACGCGCAGCTCACGTTTCGGATGCCGTACGACGTGAAGGCGATGCGCGTCCGCTACACGACGCTGACGGGCGAGCCGTTCGTGCCGCCGTACGGCGATATTCACCATCGCACCGAAACGCTCACCGGCATCTCCGATCCATCGGCCGGTATCGACTGGTCGCCGCGATCGGACTGGATATTCGGACTCGGCACGACGCTGCCGATCGGCCACATCGTCCCCGATCCGATCGTCCTCGGACGCGAAGGAAAAACGCACGAGCACATTCAATTCGGCAGCGGCACGTTCGAGCCGCGGCTCGCCGCGCAGTGGAGTCACAGCCAACTCTTCGCGCGCGCCGAAGCGAAATTGAGCGTGTCCGAAAACAGGAACGGCTATCGCGCGCCGACGACGTTCACCTGGTCGCTCGGACGCAGCTTCCGCGCCGGCGGCATCGCCATCACGCCGAGTCTCGACGGCCAGTATCAAACGCTCGGGCGTTGGAGCGGAGTCGTCGACGAAGGCAGCGGCTTCGAAGACGGCGGGGCGCGGTTGCAGGTGTCGCTGCCATGGCGCGGTGTGACGCTTTCGACGGGTGTCTACCATCAGCTCTGGTCGCATGGCTTCGATGAGCAGACGTTTCGGCAGAAGACGACTTGGTCGTTGTCGATCGCGCGTAGTTTTTGAGACAGTTGCGCAAGCCTCGCAGCAGCACAGACAAGAGTGTCTGTGCCCAGACGTGTCCTAATTAGCAGAATGCCGTCGCCGGAGGCGACTCGTACGGTAGCCGGTGGTCCGAGCGAAGCGAGCGACCACCGGAAACATCGGCGGAGACATTTCTCGACCCCGGCCGGGCTCGCGTATCAAATACCAACCGGCGTGAATTCCCTCCGCGACCGCTGCCGCGGTCGGAAATTTCGACGCGATCGATGACCG
>DATART010000242.1:0-2379 GCA_036264035.1 Thermoanaerobaculia bacterium
CAATGACCAAAGAAGGCTACCAAGTGGTGCGCTATGCCGACGACTGCGTGGTGATGTGCTGGACGCAGGAAGAAGCAGAACGCGCCATGCGCCGGATGCAGGCGCTGATCGAGGAACGAGGGCTGAGACTTCACGCCGAGAAAACGAAACTGGTCGATGCCACGGCACCGGGTGGTTTTGACTTTCTGGGGTATCACTTCGAGCTGGGGCGACGAACCCCGCGCAAGAAGAGTCTACGCAAGCTCAAAGACTCGGTCCGCGAACACACCCGGCGCGGCAACGGATACAGCCTCACGAAGATCATCGAGAATCTCAATCGGGTTCTTCGCGGCTGGTTCGCGTACTTCCAACACAGCACGCCTCGCATTTTCGAGTGGCTTGATGGGTGGATACGCGGACGTCTTCGCAGCATTCTTCGTCGCCGGCTCAAGCTCCGCGGCCGCGCTCGCGGCCGTGATCATCACCGATGGCCAAATGCCTACTTCCGGCAAATGGGTCTCTTCTTCATGGCCGAGGCTCATCAACTGCTCATCCGGTCTCGTTGAGACCACCGACTGGAGAGCCGGATGCGGGAAATCCGCACGTCCGGTTCGGAGGGAGGGGGAGCCTTAACCGGCTCTCCCTACCCCTATAGGATTGTTGAGCGCGCCTTCGCGCGCCAACGAGATTCGGTCGAGTTCTGACAGCCGCCAGGTCCTTCGGCTGCTCAGGATGACAGCGCGGATGACAGCGTCAACAACTCTCGCAGCCGGTCCGGATCGGCAGTCGGTTCCGCGCACATATACGCCTGACACACGAACGCGAGCACACGATCGGCTGGACGGTTTTGCATCAGCGGGAGGTCAGCCGATCCGTCGTCGGCGACGAGCACGCGATGCGGCAGGTATTGCTCGCCGACCACTTTGCGCAGCGCGCGAAAGACATCGCCCGATCCTGTGATCGCGATCTCCTTCGGCTGTCCGGCGCGCCATTCGGCCACGCCGAGGAGCAATCCGAATCCTGAGGGGTAGCGTTCCGCGAGCGGCGCGATTGCCGCAATCGTTTTCGTCGCGGCCTCGGCATAACGTTCCTCGCCGAAGAGGAGCGCCAGACGCAAAAGGACGTCGGCGGCGACGGAGTTGCCGGATGGTGTGGCGTTGTCGAACAGATCCTTCGGCCGCGTGATCAGTGTTTCGTGATCGACCGGCGTGTCGAAGAATCCGCCGTTGGCGTCGTCGGCGAATCGTTCGAGGATCTGGTCGGTCAATTGTCGCGAGGCGTCGAGGTAGCGACGTTCATGCGTTGCTTCGTACGCGAGCGCGAGGCCCCAGGCGACGCCGCTGTAATCCTCCAGCAAGCCGGCGATCTTCGGCGTGCGCATCAGCCGGCCGTCGATGATTCGCGTCAGCAGAAAGTCGGCGTTGCGGCGGACGACTTCGCGGTAACTGTCGCGATCAAACGCCACCGCGGCCTCGGCGAACGCCGCGAGCATCCAGCCGTTCCAGCCCGCGAGAATTTTTTCATCGCGTGCCGGCCACACGCGTTGCGACCGCACGCCGTACAACTTGCACTTGCCACGCGCCGCGACGTCGGTGAGCTGCTCGAGCGTGATGCCGAGGTCGGCGGCGACTGATTCCGGATCGCGGGGAACGTTGAGGATGTTGTGATCCTCCCAATTTCCGCGCTCGGTGATGTCGTACAGCGCGCAGAAAATCCGCCCTTCCTCCTCGCCCAAAATCGACATGACCTCGGCGCGCGACCAGATGTAGAACTTCCCCTCCTCGCCTTCGCTGTCCGCATCCTGCGTCGAATAAAACGCGCAGTCCGGCGAAGTCATCTCGCGCTGGATGTAGCCGAGGATTTCGTGCGCGATGCGTGCGAAGAACGGATCTTTTTTCCATTGCCACGCGCGCGTGTAGAGCCGCGCCAGGAGCGCGTTGTCGTACAGCATCTTCTCGAAGTGCGGCGCCAGCCAGCGGGCGTCGGTCGAGTAGCGATGAAAGCCGCCGCCGACCTGGTCGTACATCCCGCCGCGCGCCATTTTGGTCAATGTGTTGACGATGATGTCGTCAAGCGTCCGGTCGTTCGTGCGCCAGGCCACCTGCATCAGAAAGTCGAGCGTCATCGACGGTGGAAACTTAGGCGCTCCGCCGAAGCCGCCGTTGACGGGGTCGTAGCTCTGCGTGATGCGCGCGGCCGCGCGATCGAGCGCGTCGTGCTCCAGCGTCCCGCCGCCCTGAAACTTGACGGTGCTGATGCCGCGGATCACTTCCGCCGAGGCCGCGTCGACGTCGCCGCGGCGATCGCGATAGGCATGCGCGACATGCTCGAGCACACGCCGGAATCCCGGCATGCCGTGGCGATCGTCCGGCGGAAAGTACGTCCCCGCGTAGAACGGCG
>DATART010000371.1:0-6806 GCA_036264035.1 Thermoanaerobaculia bacterium
GATCATCATCGGCAAACAGCGCAACGGTCCGATCGGCGATTTCAAGCTTGTCTTCCGAAACGACATCACCAAATTCTTCAACTACGAGCCGACGCCGGACTACGGCCCGCAGTAGTTATTTGAAATAACGATCGAGCCCGCCACGTTGCGGACCGACCGGTGAGGGAGCGTCTCCCGAGCCGGTCCCCGGAAACCGTTCGACGTCTGGAGTTGGGCTTGTCCGCTTTCGCTTCCTCGAAACGCGTCCTCGTCGCTGACCGCGACGAAATCACCGTCGTCCTCACCCGTCACGTTCTCACCCGCGAAGGTTACGCCGTCGATGTTGCCACCGATCGGCAGATGCTCGGCGATCTGCAGCGGCTCAATGACTATGACGCCATCCTCGTCGACGTGGACTTTGCCGGCGTAGAGTGGCTGCACAAGTTGCCGCCTGAGACCAGCCGGCGCCTGATCGGGATCGTCTCGAACGGATACGATTCACTGCCGTTGAGCGCGACGATCCGCAAGCCGCTGGAGCTCGATGCGCTGGCCGGCATCGTCGCCAAAGTCGCGAGCTGAGAGTACGATCAGCGGCCATGAGACGCGCTCTCGTCGCCGCCGCGCTCCTCGCCACCGCGCTTCAGCTTCACGCCAGTGTGCTGCGGTTGAACATCAACGACACGATTCATCCGATCACCGATGAATTCATCGGCCGCGCGATCGATCAGGCGCTACGCGAGCACGATGACCTTGTCATCATCGAGCTGACCACACCGGGCGGACTGCTCGACTCCACGCGTTCGATCGTCGAAAAGATCATGACCTCGCGTGTGCCGGTGGTCGTCTACGTCGCGCCGGCAGGCAGCCGCGCCGCGTCGGCGGGATTCTTCATCCTCGAATCGGCCGACGTCGCGGCGATGGCGCCCGGCACGAACACCGGCGCCGCCCACCCCGTCCTCCTCGGCGAAAAGATGGACGAGATCATGAAGACGAAGATGGAAAACGATGCCGCCGCGTTCATGCGCACGATCGCCAACAAGCGCGGACGCAACGTGACGGTCGCCGAAAGCGCGGTGCGCGAGTCGAAGTCGTTCACCGAGCAGGAGGCGCTGCAGCTGAAACTCATCGACGTGATCGCGCCGAACGAGCAGGCGCTCCTGCGCGCCATCGACGGACGCACGTTCAAGCGCTACGACGGCTCGAACGTGACGCTGCACGTGGCCAACACGCAGATCAACACGATCGAGATGACGCTGCGGCAGCGGCTGATGTCGTCGCTGATGGATCCGAACATCGCCTTCCTGCTGCTGGTTCTCGGCGGCCTCGCGATTTTCGCGGAGTTCAACCATCCCGGCGCGGTCGTTCCCGGCGTGGTTGGCGTGATCGCAATCGTGCTGGCGCTTTTCGCGCTGAACTTTCTCCCGACGCGCTTCGCCTCGCTGGCGCTGCTGCTCGTGGCATTCGCGCTCTTCGCGCTCGAGGCGAAGTTCGCGTCGCACGGCGTCCTCGCCATCGGCGGCATCATCAGCATGATCATCGGCGCGCTGTTTCTCGTCGATGGACCGATTCCCCAGATGCGCGTGAACGTCGTCACGGCGATTGCTGTCAGCGTTCCGATCGGCGTAATTGCGGTCTTCCTGACGACGCTCGTTCTGAAAGCGCGCCGCGGAACGGTCGTCACCGGCAAAGAAGGGATGGTTGGTCAGATCGGAATCGCGCGAACGGCGGTGGGCACGGACGGCAAAGTCTTCGTTCACGGCGAGCTTTGGAACGCCGTCGCCAGCGCGGCGATCGCGGAGGGGACTCGGGTGCGCGTCGCGAGCGTGAACGGGCTGCACCTCACTGTAGAGGCGATAGGGGAGCCCGCCGAGTAGCCATACAATTCACCGATTCGCGCGGAGGTTCCCCATGAGTATTGGTCTGCCTGTCATCGTCGCCGTTATCGTCGGCATCTACCTTCTCAGTTCGATCAAAATCCTTCCCGAATACGAACGCGGCGTGATCTTCCGCCTCGGGCGTCTGCTCCCCGAGGCGAAGGGGCCTGGCATTTTTCTGGTGTTCGCGCCCGTCGATCGCATCGTGCGCGTCTCGCTGCGGCAGGAAGCGTTCGAAGTGCCGCCGCAGGACATCATCACGCGCGACAACGTCACGCTGAAGGTGAACGCGGTCGTCTTCCTGCGCGTCATCGAGCCGCGCCGCGCGGTGGTCGAGGTATTCGACTACCGCTACCAGACGTCGCAGTTCGCACAGACGACGCTTCGCTCCGTCCTTGGCGAAGTAGAGCTCGATGAACTGCTCGCACATCGCGACGCGCTCAACGCGCGCATCCAGTCGATCCTCGATCAGCACACCGAGCCGTGGGGCGTGAAGGTAGCGAACGTCGAAGTCAAGCAGGTCGACTTGCCGGAGTCGATGCTGCGCGCGATGGCCAAGCAGGCTGAGGCCGAGCGTGAGAAGCGGGCGAAGTTGATTCATGCCGAGGGCGAGTTCGCGGCGTCGCAAAGACTCGCGGATGCCGCGCACGTGCTGGCCACGCAGCCGACCGCGCTGCAGCTGCGCTACCTGCAAACATTGACGGAGATCGGCGTCGAGAAGAACACGACCATCGTCTTCCCGCTGCCGATCGATATCCTCACGGGCTTGACCAGGTTCCTCAACAAAGAATGAGCGGCGTGACGATGCTCGAAGCCGCGTTGGTTGAATTGCGCGCGACGGCGAGCGACATCGATGCTGAGGTGGCGCCGCAGCTCGGACTGAGCATCAACATTCTGGCGAATGCGATCGCGTCCGGCCGTGATGGCGTCAACGCGTCCATCGCGAGCGACATCGAATTCGCGTTCAACGACCTGAGCGCGGCGGTCGACGAGTTGCCGCAGTCCGATGCGGACCGCCTCGCGCCGCTGATGGCGAGGCTGCGGCGCGAGATCGATGCGTTGACCGCGGCTACGGCGCTCGATCCGGCGGTCATGGCACAGATCGGCGCGTTTCAGTCAAAACTGCGCGAACGGATGAAGGCGATCGAGCGGCAGACGTTCGTCGAAGAAGCCATTTCACTCCCGCATCCGCCGGAAGCGCTGCGCGAGGAAGCTATCCCGATTGCGAGGCAACTCCTCGCCGCCGGCTTCGCGACACCAGCGCTGAACCTGCTCATCTCCGACCCGGCGTCGACCCGCCTTCACTCGCTCCGCGACATCGCCGACGAGCTGGGTGTGATCGTCGGTTAACCGTCATTGCGCTACGGCTGACTCCGGTGTACCGTCGTTGCGACTCGTCCACAAACCGGGAAAGAAGAAGGAGAAGGATATGAATCCTCTGTTCACGCTCGCGTTGTTACAGGAGTCAACGACCACCACGGGTGTCTCGCCGCTCGCCGCCGGCCTCGGCATGGGAGTAATGATCTGCTATGTGGCCGTCATTCTTCTGATGGTCATTGGCATGTGGAAGGTCTTCACGAAAGCCGGCAAGCCGGGTTGGGCCGCCATCATCCCGATTTACAACATCATCGTCGCGCTAGAGATCGCCGGAAAGCCTCTGTGGTGGGTGATCCTGATGCTCATCCCGGGCGTCAACTTCATCGTGTGGCTGTTCGTCTGTCTCGCCATCGCGGCGAATTTCGGCAAAGGCGCCGGGTTCGGGATCGGCATGTGGCTGCTGCCGTTCATCTTCTGGCCGCTCCTCGGCTTCGGCGACTCGCGCTCATCTCAACTTGCCACGGCCTGACCTTAGACAGGGCCGCCGGAAACGGCGGCCCTACAGTTCGCGAAAGAGCGCGATGATTTTTTCCAACCCGCGCTGATCCTCGCCGTCGAACGAGTCGAGTTGGTCGGAGTCGACGTCCAGCACCGCGATCAGCTCACCGTCAGGCCCAAAGACCGGCACGACGATCTCCGACTTCGAATTCGCGTCGCAGGCGATGTGGCCGGGGAACTGGTTCACGTCTGCAACGATGACAGTCTCGCGCTTCGCTGCCGCGGTCCCGCAGACGCCGCGTCCGATCTCGATCTGCAGGCAGCCGACGGTTCCGATGTACGGCCCGACGATCAGCCGATCGCCGCAGACGCGGTAAAAGCCGGTCCAGTAAAAGTTCGGAAAGCGATGCGACAGGACCGAGTTGATCGTCGCCATCAAGGCGATGTCGTCGAGCGAGTGTCCGCCTTCATCGCGCCAGATCGCTGCGATTGATTCAAAACATTCTTCGTAGGCAGCGGTCTTCATGAGTAGAGCGCGCGATGGTAGACCGACTCGTATTCGCGCGCCGAGCGTTCCCACGAAAAATCGGCGGCCATGCCGTTGGCCTGCAGGCGCCGCCACGTTTTCCTTTCTCGGTAATTGAGCATGGCCAGCCACGTAGCGGTGAAGAAGTCGGCGGCATTGGTCGAGAGGAATCCGAAGCCGTTCGCCTCATCCAGGTTCGCCCCGTGAAATGGAATCACCGTGTCGGCAAGCCCGCCGGTCAGCCGCACGACCGGCACCGTACCGTAGCGCAACGCGTACATCTGATTGAGGCCGCACGGCTCGTAGATCGACGGCATCAGCAGGATGTCGGCGCCCGCGTAGATGCGATGCGCGAGCGCGTTGTCGAACCCGATGACGGTGCGGCAGGAATCGGGATACTGCGCCGCGACCTGCCGGAGCGCGTTTTCGTACCGCGGCTCGCCCGAGCCGAGGATGACCGCCTGCGCGCCGACGGCAAGCATGTGCGGGAGCGCGGCGATGAGGAGATCGATCCCTTTCTGATCGACGAGCCGCGAGATGAACGACAGGAGCGGCGTCTTCGATTTATGCGGCAGCTTCAACTCGCGGAGCAGCGCGCGTTTCGAGAGGTTCTTCCCCGCCAACCGCTGCGCGGAAAAGTGCGAGCGGAGGTTCGGATCGATCTCCGGATCCCACTCCGCGACGTCGATGCCGTTGACGATTCCCTGCAGTTTGAACGAAAGGCTGCGCAGGATCCCGTCGAGTCCCGCGCCATGTTCGCCCGACTGGATTTCGCGCGCGTACGTCGGCGAAACGGTCGTGACCTGATCGGCCAGGATGATGCCGCCCTTCATCAGATTGACGTCGCCGAAATGTTCGATGGCATCGGGTGCCCAGTAGCGGCTGTGCAGTCCGAGCGTGGTGAAACGCTCGGCCGCGCCGATGCCCTGGTAGTTGAGATTGTGAATCGTGTAGACCGACCGCGCGCCTGCGAAGGAATCGCTCCCGCGCAATCCTGAATGGAGATAGACCGGCAGCAGCGCCGTATGCCAGTCGTGCGCGTGGACGATGTCCGGTGCAATGCCGAGCATTTCGCAGCCGCGGACGACCGCGCGGCAGAAGAACGTGAAGCGCTCGATGCCGTCGTCATAGCCGTCGAAACGCGGCGAGTAAATATGCGGACGGTGAAAGTAGTAGTCGTTCGCGACAAGAACCAGCGGGATGTCCGTTCCCGGCAGGGTCGTCCTCAGAAAATTCGCCTCGGCTGCCCAATCCGCCCACGCCACGCGCGTCCCCGGCAGCGCCTCATCCAACTCGACGCCGTTGTTGGCGAACCAATCCCGCGCCTGCCGGTAGCACGGCATGAAGACGGTGACGTCGTGCCCCAGCTTCGCCAGCGCCTTCGGCAATGATCCGCACACATCCCCCAACCCACCCGTCTTCGCGATGGGCGAAACCTCGGCGCTTGCGAAGAGGATTTTCATGTGCGTTGAACTCTATCCTGTCACTGTCATCCAGAGACGCCGGAGCTGCGTAGGCGAAGCCGAAGCAGCGGAGGACGGCGAAGGATCCCCGGCTGATAACCCGGTTGGGGCGGGGGTTAACGATTGCCGCCCACCCCTGCGCGGTTTCAGCCGGGGATCCTTCGCCGTCCTCCGCTGCTCCGCGCTACACAGCTCCGGCGGCTCTGGATGACAGCGCTACTCCACCGCGATCGCGGCGTATCCCACCACGTGCGAATAGTCGCCGTTGATGTCGCCGCTCGTGGCGTGTTTGAGCAGCGTTGCCTGTTTCGCGCCGAGTTGTTTCGCGGCGATCAGCATCGTCGTCGTCGGGATGAAACCGCACATGGAGATGTCGAACTGTTCGACGGCGCGCCATAGTGCGCGCGGATCGAGCTTCAGCACTTCATCGATCGCGACCTGGTCCTTTCGCAGTGTCGTTTTCTGATCCTCATAGTGATTGAGGTCCGAGCTCGCCACGATTCCGACCGGCTCGCCGGCCGCGGCGATGACCGTCGCGATGGCATGGCCGATTTCTTCGCAGTAGTCATATCGATTCGCGCCGAGGCAGATTGGGACGAACGTGAATTGATTGAGGAGCTGCTGGAGGAATGGGAGCTGGACTTCGAGCGAATGTTCCCGCGCGTGTGCGCGGGAGTCTTCCGCGAGAAGCTGCGACTGCTGCATCAGCGCGTCGGCGAGCGGCGTATCGATCGCGACGCTGCCTAGCGGTGTACGCCAGGCGCCTTCGCGATTGATCGCCGCGAAGTGGCCGAAACCGGTGTGATTGGGGCAGAGGATGATGAAGCGCCGCGGCAGTTCCGCGGCCGCGTAGAACGCCGCGGCGACATGTACGCTGTACATCAATCCGGCGTGCGGGACGACGGAGCCGATGAAGCGCGCTTTCGAGTCCGGCTCCGGATTTTCGGCGACGCAGGCCGCAACCTGTGCCGCGAGCCGATCCGGCGTCCCCTCGTAAAACGTGCCGGCGACGGCCGGCGGGCGGATTTCCATCGTATAACGTTATCGCATCCGGCGGCGCGGGCTCACTCCTTGCCTTTATAGTTGAGCCATGACCGAGATCGGCCGCGAAGGCGAACGGCGCAAGAGGTTCAAGACAGAGTTCGCGCT
>DATART010000374.1:0-12338 GCA_036264035.1 Thermoanaerobaculia bacterium
CGGCTATCGCTACGTTCTTCCGCTGCGCAATCGCGGCGAGTTGCAGGGACTTCTTCTCCTCGGCACCAAGCGCGCCGAGGAGCCGCTATCGCGTGATGATCTGCACTTGCTTGGATCGCTCACGTCGTCGGTGGCACTGGCGATCGAGAACTCCCGGTTGTACGGACGGCTGCGCCGTCAGCTCGAATAGATCCGCGCGCTGAAGGAGTACAACGAGAACATCATCGAGTCGTCGTCGTCGGCCATCGCGGTGGTCGCGTTCGACGGCACCGTGCTCACCGCCAACCATGCCTTCTGGGAGCTCCTCGGCGGTGTCGGTCCGAGCGAAGTTATCGATGAGCCGATTGCCACGCTCTTCCCACCGTACGACGAAATGCGCCGCACCAAGGCGCGCTCGATCACCACGAACTTCGTCAATCGCAACGGCGAGGAGAAGGAGGTCACCATCACCGCCAGCCCGCTCAACGCCGAGGAGCCGGACGGCGCGCGGGTGCTCGTCATCGGCGACATCACCGAGCGCGTTCGCCTCGAGCGCGAACTGCAGGACAAGGAGCGCCTCGCCTCCCTCGGCCTGCTCGCCGCCGGTGTCGCACACGAGGTCAACACGCCGCTCACCGGCATTTCGTCGTACGCTCAGCTTCTGCTGGCCGACACGGACGAGAACGATCCGCGCTACCGCCTGCTCAAGAAAATGGAAGCGCAATCCTTCCGGGCGTCGCACCTGGTCAATAACCTGCTCGATCTCATCGCCAACCGTCCCCGCTCGCGCGAGATCGTCGATATCCCCGCGCTCATCGACGCCACCGTCAATCTGCACGAAGACCTCTTCAAGCCGAAAGACATTCAGGTGCATGTCGCGCCGATGGCTGATGCCGAGGTGCAGGGAAACTTTCATGACCTGCAGCAGGTGTTGACCAACATCCTGCTTAACGCCCGCGACGCTGTTTCGGACGGCGGCAACATCTGGATCACCGCGGAAGAGAGCGGGCCGGACGTCGTCATCAGGATCAAAGACGACGGCAAAGGCATCGCGCCCGACATGATCGGCCGCATTTTCGAACCGCTGGTGACCACCAAACGCGGTCAGGGCGGAACAGGCCTCGGCCTGGCCATCACGCGCAGGATCGTGCACGCGTCGGATGGCGAAGTGACGGTCGAGAGCACGCTCGGCCACGGCGCCGAGTTCACCATTACGTTGCCTCGGCAGCGCGTCGCGACCACGCAGGATGTGGAGACGGAGTCAGTCGCTCCGAACTGATGATGCGCATTCTCATAGTCGACGACGAAGAAGTCCTGCGTGACGTGCTCGATGCCGTCCTGCGCCGCGAAGGCTTCGAAGTGGTCATGGCCGCGAGCGGCGAGGAAGCGCTGGCCGTTCTCGATGAGGACGACAACATCGATCTGGTCATCCTCGACATCATGCTGCCCGGCATCAGCGGCATCGACACGCTGCGCGCGCTTCGGATTTCGAATCCGTCGCTGCCGGTCATCATCATCACCGCCTTCTCCTCGATCGACGGCGCCATCGAGGCGATGAAGCACGGCGCGTTTCACTACATCCCCAAGCCGTTCAAAAACGAAGAGGTCATCCTCACCGTCAACAAGGCGCTCGAACAGCGCCGTCTCTCGCGCGAGAACGAGCGCCTCAAAGCCGAGCTGTCGGAGAAGTACGCGTACGCCAACATCATCGGAAAGTCTGAGCCGATGCGGAAGGTCTACGACCTGATCCGCCTCGCTGCGCCGTCGCGCTCGAACATCCTCGTCACCGGCGAATCGGGAACGGGCAAGGAGCTGGTCGCGAAAGCGATTCACCACGCCAGCCCGCGTGCCCGCAACGCCTTCGTCACGGTCAACTCCGGCTCGCTGCCGCCGGAGCTGCTCGAGTCATCGCTTTTCGGACACATGAAGGGATCGTTCACCGGCGCGATCGCCACGAAGCGCGGCCTCTTCGAAGTGGCCGACGGCGGCTCGATCTTCCTCGACGAGATCGGCAACATCAATCTCGAGACGCAGGCCAAGCTCCTGCGCGTGATCCAGGAAAAGGAGTTCATGCGCCTCGGCTCGGTCGACACGATCAAAGTCGATGTCCGCATCATCGCCGCGACGAATGCCGACCTCACCAAGCTGATGGCGGAGAACCGCTTCCGCGAGGATCTCTACTACCGCCTCAATGTCATCACCATCCCGCTGCCGCCGCTGCGCCGCCGCCGCGAAGACATCGCGCTCCTCGTCGCGCACTTCCTCGACAAGTACGCGGAGGAGAATAAGCGCAAGGTGAAGGAAGTGACTCCGGACGCGATGCGCATCCTCCTTGACCATCCGTGGCCCGGCAACGTGCGCGAGCTCGAAAACACGATCGAGCGCGCCGTCGTCCTTTGCACCAGCGACCGCATCGGCATCGATCTGCTCCCCGACTACCTCCGCTTCCCGCAGCAGACCGACCAGCCCGCGATGATCGTTCCGTCCGAGGGGTTGTCGCTGAAGGATGCGGTGTCGCGCTACGAACGCGGCATGATCCTGCAGTCGCTGGAGATGGCGAACGGCGTCCAGAAAAAAGCGGCGGAATTGCTCCAGCTCAAGCCCTCCACGCTGAACGAGATGATGAAGCGCCTCGGCATCCACACGAAGTCGAACGCGAACGTCGAAGAGGAAGTCGGTGTTGAGTAGTTCATGACCGACATTCGCGACTCTATCCTCTCCGCAATCGGCAACACGCCTGTCGTCCGCCTGCGCAAACTCGTGGAAGACGGCAGCGCTGACGTCATCGTCAAACTCGAGTTCTACAACCCGACCGGTTCGTACAAAGACCGCATGGCACTGGCGATGATCGAAGGCGCCGAACGCCGCGGCACGCTGCGGCCGGGCATGCGCGTGATCGAATACACCGGCGGCAGCACCGGCTCATCGCTCGCGCTGGTCTGCTCGGTGAAAGGCTACCCGTTCATCGCGCTGTCGTCCGACGCCTGGTCCGAGGAAAAGCTGCGCACGATGCGCGCGTTCGGTGCCGAGGTGCGCGTGTTTCCGAGCGAGGGCGGCAAGGTCACGCCGGCGCTCATCCAGACTTTGAAAGCCGAGGCAGAACGGCTGGCCGCGGAGCCGGGAACGTTCTACGCGAATCAGTTCAACAACCGCGACGCGATCGAAGGCTATCGCGGCATCGGAACGGAGCTGCTAGCGCAGGCTGGGAAAATCGACGCCTTCTGCGGCGGCGTCGGAACGGCCGGCATGATCTCGGGCGTCTCGCAGGCGTTGAAGCCAGGCGGAACGCGCATCGTCGCGCTGGAACCCGCCACCTCGCCGGTACTGACGGCCGGATACGGCGGCCCGCATCGTGTCGAAGGAATGGGTGTCGGCTTCGTCCCGCCGCACCTCACGCCGGACGTTTACGACGAAGCGCGCGCGATCGATGAAGCCGAGGCGCGCACGATGGCAAGGAGACTCGCGCGCGAGGAAGGGATCTTCGGCGGCGTCTCGACGGGACTCAACGTCGTAGCGGCGCTCCAACTCGCGCGCGAGCTCGGACCGGGCCACACCGTCGCAACGGTCGCTGTCGATACGGGACTCAAGTACCTCGCCGGCGATTTGTTTGACGCATAGCGCTATACGAATGACGCTGCGCGCTTGACGTTCGTCGCGCGCGAAGGCGCGCATAACAATTCAGCCCCGCGCTTTGCGCGGGGTGAATCGCGCGGAGACGAAGTTCGTGGCCGCGGAGGCGGCCACTGCAAAATGCTCGCGCCACGCGCGCGGGACCAGCCGGAGGCCGTCCTATACTTCCCCTCCATGAAAAAGCTTGCCGCCCTCGTCCTGCTCGCCGCCTCCGCGTTCGCGGCTTCGCCGAAAGCGGCTGCGCCGAACCCGGGCACCGATCAACTCGCGATCGAGTCGACAGTGCTCGCGGTTTACAACGTCATCTCCGGACCAGCGGGAGTCCGCGACTGGGATCGCTTCGAAGCGGTGTTCGCGCCCGGCGCGCGGCTGATCTCCACCAAACGGAAGGACGGTACGGTGACGGCGAATGTCATGACGCCGCAGGAGTACAGGACGAAGGCGAGCGCATACTTCAACGATCACGGATTCTTCGAACGGCCGTCGAATAATCGCATCGAGATCTTTGGCGACATCGCGCACGTGTTCAGCACATACGAGTCGCGGCACGCCGCATCCGATGACAAACCGTTCGCGCGCGGCATCAACAGCTTTCAGCTCGTGCGCAGCGGCGACGACTGGAAAGTGCTGACGATTTTCTGGGAAGAGGAAGACGCGGCCCACCCGATTCCGGCGCAGTACCTGCCGGCGCGCTGAACTAAGATTCGGCGCCCATGACGGATCTCATCCCGCCTTACGGCGGCGCTCTCATCGATCTTTTCGAACCTGCCGCATCGCTCCCCGAACTGCTCGCCACCGCTGCCGCGCTTCCCGCGGTGCAACTTACCGAGCGCTCCCGCTGCGACCTCGAACTCCTCGCCACCGGCGGCTTCTCTCCACTCGACCGATTCCTCGGACGCGCTGATTACGAACGCGTCGTTGCCGAAATGCGCCTCGCAAACGGAACACTTTTCCCGATCCCGATCACGCTTCCCATCGCTGACGATGCGCCGGTCGCGATCGGAACGGATGTCGTCCTTCGCGGACCGCACGCGGAGATTCTCGCGGTCATGACGGTCGAAGAAGTCTACGAATGGGATCGCGACGATGCCGCGATCAACGTTTTCGGCACTCGCGATACGAAGCATCCGCTCGTGGCGGAGATGGAGGGATGGGGACGGCGCAACATCAGCGGTCGGTTGCGCGTGATCAGTGCCGGCACGCCGTGGGATTTTCGCGACCTGCGGCGCACGCCCGCCGAGGTGCGCAACGCGCTTGAAGCGTTTGGACACGACAACGTCGTCGCGTTCCAGACGCGCAACCCGATGCATCGCGCGCACGAGGAGTTGGTGCGGCGCGCGATCGATGCGGTTGACGGCGTCCTGCTGCTGCATCCGTCGGTCGGTATGACGAAGCCGGGCGACGTCGATCACTACACGCGCGTCCGCACCTATCGCGCGCTCGCCGAAAAACACTTTCCGCCCGACCGCGTGCTGCTGTCGCTGCTCCCGCTGGCGATGCGGATGGCCGGTCCGCGCGAGGCGCTGTGGCACGCCATAATCCGGCGCAACTTCGGCGCGAATCACTTCATCGTCGGCCGCGATCACGCCAGCCCCGGCGCCGGTTTTTACGGCCCTTACGATGCACAGGAAATGGTCGCTAAACATGAAGCCGAAATCGGCATCACGATGATCCCGTTCCGCGAACTGGTCTACGTCGCGAGCGAGGACCGTTACGAAGAAGCGTCGCGCGTTCCCGCTGGCGCAGAGACGCGCTCCATCTCCGGCACCCAGGTTCGCGACGACTTCCTCGGCGCGGGACGGCCTCTGCCCGAATGGTTCACGCGTCCCGAGGTGGCAGCGATCCTCGCGGAGAGCCACCCGCCGAAACATCGCCAGGGATTCTGTATCTGGTTCACAGGCCTCAGCGGCGCGGGTAAGTCGACGACCGCGGAAATCGTGGTCAGCCGCCTGCTCGAGCACGGCCGCCAGGTCACGCTCCTCGACGGCGACGTCGTTCGGACTCACCTCTCCAAAGGCCTCGGATTCAGCAAGGAAGATCGCGACGCGAACATCCTCCGCATCGGTTTCGTCGCCGCGGAGATCGTTCGTCACGGAGGCGCCGTCGTGTGCGCCGCGGTCAGTCCGTACCGCGCCACGCGCGACGCCGTCCGTGAAATGGTCGGCGCGTCGAACTTCATCGAAGTCTTCGTCGACACCCCGCTCGAAGTCTGCGAATCACGCGATACGAAAGGGATGTACGCCCAAGCTCGCCGCGGCGCGATCAGGAATTTCACAGGCATCGATGATCCGTACGAAGCGCCGGAATCGGCAGAGGTTGTTCTCGATACGACGTCGGTGACAGCCGAGGAGAATGCGAGGGGGATCGTTGCTCTGCTCGTGCAGCGCGGACTCATCAGGTGACGGGTTCACGCGGAGACGCGGAGAGGCGGAGGTTCGTAGTAGCGTTCGCGTTATGAACAAGCGCAAGTTGGGATCGCAGGGACTCGTCGTTTCCGCCGAAGGCCTCGGGTGTATGGGGATGAGCCAGTCGTATGGGCCGGCGGATGAGCAGGAGTCGCTGGCCACGATCGAGCGGGCGTTGGAGCTTGGGATCGACTTCTTTGACACGGCCGAGGTTTATGGGCCGTACAAGAACGAAGAGTTGGTCGGGCGCGCGCTGCGTGGGAAGCGGGACAAGGTCGTCATCGCCACGAAGTTCGGGTTCAACATCGTCGACGGCAAACCTGCGGGGCTGGACAGCAAGCATGTGCGGCGCGCGGTGGAGGGATCGCTGACGCGGCTCGGGACCGATTACATCGATCTGCTTTATCAGCATCGTGTCGATCCCGAGGTGCCGATCGAGGACGTTATCGGCGAGATGGCGGCGCTTGTCGGCGAGGGGAAGGTTCGATTCCTCGGATTGTCCGAGGCGGGCGAGCAGACCATCCGGCGCGCGCATGCTGTGCATCCGATCACGGCTCTGCAGAGCGAGTACTCGTTGTGGGAGCGTAATCTCGAGCCGCGCATCATTCCGCTGCTGCGCGAGCTCGGCATCGGCCTCGTTCCCTTCAGTCCCCTCGGCCGCGGATTTCTGGCGGGCAATGTCAAGCGTGCCGAGGAGTATCCGGAAGGCGATTTCCGCCGTAACGATCCGCGCTTTCAGGGTGAGAACTTCGACGCCAACATGCACACCGCGTCGATCGTTCGCGAAATCGGTGCGAAGCACGAGGCGACGCCGGCGACGATCGCGCTCGCGTGGCTGCTGCACAAAGGCGACGACATCGTTCCAATCCCCGGCACGAAGCGGCGGAAGTATCTCGAGGAGAACGCTGCCGCCGCGTCGATTTCATTGAGCGCTGACGAGATGGCCACGCTCGACGATGCACTTCGCCCCGAGGCCATTGCCGGACCGCGCTACAGCGCGAACAACCAGCGATGGATCGATCGCTAAGCCGGCACGGCCGGCGGCGTTGGTTGCCCAAGGCGCGGCCACCGAAGTCGAATCGAGGCTTTTGCCGCGCAGCTCTTAAGCCACGCGATCGTAGGCTGTATTCATCAACTCCGAACGCTTCGCCGCTTCGTTCAACGACGTTTCGCGAAAGCAGTCACCGCATAGCAAACGTCCGCCGACGCGGACGACGCCGCCGAGGTGAAAACATGTCTCGCAACGCAGCAACGTCGGGCGGCGCGAGGCGGAGAGAAGCGGGAGGGGAAACTTAGCTGGTCTGCCCATGGTGTGTCTCCAATTGGAAATGGGCGGCGGCCACACGCCGCCGCCCCGATCGAGGAGGATGAACAATCAGAAAGCGACGGTCGACGTAATGACGCCCGCGCTGCTGATTGCGACGAGGTTCCGGGTGGCGGTGCCGCCCGTAGTCGTTGCCGGGATGATGACGACGGCGTACGTGCCGCCGCTGTATGGCGTGAGGTCTTCGACGCGGCCGGTGATGTTGAGCGTCCACGCCTGCGCGCCCGTCGCCAGCGACAACGCGCGGATCGTGGTGGTCGGCGTCGTTGCGCCGGTCGCCGTTGTGTCGTACACCTCCAGGACCTGCGCGCCCGAGATTTCCACTTCGGCGCGCGGCGAGGGAAGCGTGGACGTCCAGGCGATCGCGCCGTTGCGGATGGCGACGACCTCGGCGACCGGATTGGCCGCGGTGCTGCCAGCCGCGGCGCGCGTGATGATGACGGTTCCGTCGGCGGCGACGCTGAGATGTCCGTCGCCTTCGAATCCGCGCCCTCCGCCACCGGGTCCGCCAGGTCCACCATGGCCATCCGCGACGGCAAACGTCGCGATCATCAAGAGTGCGAGGACTGCGATTCCTGTTTTCTTCATGGGTGAGTCTCCTTTTCGGGGAGGGAACTATCCCAAGCGCGGTGCCAGGCGTTTTCCGGGTAGAACGCACGATTTGCGGGTCAGAATGACGCGGCCGAGGGGACATTTTTGAACCACAAAGACACAAAGGACACAAAGAGATCTCCTTTGTGTCTCTGTGGTTTTATCGTTTCAACGCGCTCTCTTTTTCGAGCACTCGTTCCAACTCCGCCAGCCGATGAGCGTCGAGGTATTCGCGGGCCATCTCCTCGAAAAGCAACTCGATACCCGCGCGATGCCGCCGGAACAGCGCCGCCGGCGGTGTGAGGTTCTTTGCTCGCAGGGTCTTGATAAGTGACATCGCCGGCGAATCCGCTGGCAGCCGTTGCGGCAGATCGGCTAACGACGGCGCATCGATCTCAGTCGGATGCGCATTCAGAATCCGCCGCCGCGTGCGGTTCTTCGACGCGATCGTTTCAACGACTCTGCTCCTCGCCTCGGGTAAAAAATAGATCGCACGAACGGAATCGCGCGTCTGACCGATTCGATACGCACGTCCGTTGCGCTGATCGAGCTTCACCGGATTCCAGGGGATGTCGTAATGCACGATCACGCCCGCCCGCTGCAGGTTCAATCCCTCGGACGCGAGATCGGTCGTGACGACGCGATCGATCGTGCCGCGGCGAAACGCGTCGATCGCGCCGGTGCCGTCGCGCGCCGTGGCGAGTCCGCAGCGAAGCCGGCGCGCCAGCGATCGCGCCGTAGCCGTGGCGCCGGTGAAGATGATCGTCGGATCGTCGTCGAGAATTGATTCGAGCCGCGCCGCTTTCGCGTCATCGATGCGTTCAACGATCGAGCGAATCGATGTCAGCCGCGACATCTCCTCGCGAACGGCAGTCAAGTCGAAGCCGTCCGCGGGTGCGAGCAAGTCCCAGAACAGGATTTGCTGAAACGCGTCCGCATCCTCCTCGGCGGCGAACGCGTTGCGATAGTCGCGGCGCGAAAGGGCGCGGCCGCTTTCGATGACGCGTTCGTAGAAGCGAAGCTGGCGCCGGACCGATTCGAGCAGCGCGGCGGGACTCGATTCGAGACGCCGCCACAGAAACTGGCGCAGCAGCGGCGCGCTTGTGCTGAGCGGGAATTGCAATGCGTCGATCGGAGCGGCGGCGATCGGATGGCGGACCACGCGCCGTTCGAGCGATCCGAAATACAACTCGGGCGGCAGGACGTCGCGCTCCCGGCGGATCACCAGCTCGCGCACGATGACATCAAGCGCCGGTCCGTCGCGGATCGCGAACGCGTCGTCGATCGATGCCACGCCGCAGAGCCGCAGTGAGTCGTCGGCGGCGATGAGGGAGACGAGCGCTAGGAGATCGTCCGCGCTGTTGCAGATCGGCGTCGCGGTGACAAGCAGCAGTCTCGATCCGACCGAGCGCCGCGCCAGCGCGCACCAGCGCTGCGTTCGGCGATTGCGGAAGGCGTGCGCCTCGTCGACGACGATCAAGCGATCGCCGTCATCGAGGGATGGATCGTTCGCGAGTGAGTCGTGCGTGATGATTCGCGCATCGATGCCGAAGTCGCAGAGCGTGTCGCGCCACTGCGAGACGAGCGACGCGGGGACGACGACCTCGATGCAACTGCCGCGGCGCTGCAATTCGGCGGCGACGCAAGCGGCGACGTACGACTTGCCGAGGCCGACCTCGTCGGCGAGGATCGCTCCGCCGTGGCGGCCGATGAGCGCCAGCGCGCGGCTTACCGCTTCGCGCTGGTGCGGCGCGAGGTCAAGCATCGCCGTTGAAGCCGAGGCGCGTGCGGAGGAACGAGGCCAGCCGCGCGTGTTCGGCGGGTGAGACGCCGTATAGCGCGGCGACGGCGAGATCGATTTCATCGCCGAGGCGATCCGGATTTCTTCGCGCACGCCTTGCGGCGCGCAGCAGCTGCGTCCACGAATCGCTCGACGGAGCGACAACCGGCAGCGGAAGCCGCGCGATGGTACGGCCGAAGTAGCGGAAGTAGAAATCCTTGGCGCGCTCGGCGATGGCGATCGTCAACACGTTGACGATCGTCGAGTTGAGAAGCGCGGCCAGCACGTGCGCTTCATCGATCGTTGCTGCATCGAGCGAATAGAGCGTCTGGTTCGGCACGAGCGGGATATTGCGTTCGCCAAGGCGGATGGAGTCTTCGAGGACGGCGGCGCAGAAACCGCGCGAGAGATCTTTCCAAACCACCTTGATGCCGACGTGTTCCGGCCGCACGTACTTCAGGCGAAGCACGCCGACGTCGACACCGCGCGCTTCCGCGAATCGCTCGACCCATCGCGGCGGTTTGCGCCAGCCGCCGGCGGGCGGCCAGAGCATCCACGGCGGATCGGCGATTTTCCACCGGCGGACGTCGCGGCCGCGCACGCAGCGGCAGACGGATGTCAGCGGAATGTGCAGGCCATCCATCGTCTCGACCGCGTTCGCGCGGACGCGCTTCACGTCGAGAAAGAAGGCGTCGTTGTGGCCGGTCTTCACGCCCATGACCGGCACGCGCCCGAGCGTTTCGGCGAGCGGCGAATGCTTGGCGTGGATGCGCGCGACGATCGCGTGCACGTCCGGCGGCAGCAGCGACCACTCCGTGCCGCCGAGCGTCAGCGCGGCGTTGGGAAGCGCGAACGATTCGCCGGCCGAGGTGATGGAGATGTTCGGTGAGGGAGTTCCGTTGCGGCGCGCGAGCGTGATGCCGAGCGGGAACGTGTCAGCGTCGAAATGGCGATGGGCGTCGGATGACCAATCATCGAGCGCGACGATGTTCGCGGCCGACGCCGCGTGCTTGCGCAGTCCCGCCGCGTATCCGGCGTTGAGCAGCTTCGACGGAACGAGCAGCGACATCACGCCGCCGGGCGCCGCGAGTCCCAGCGAACGCTCGACGAACGCGATCGACAGATCGGGCTGATGGAAGGCCGCGCCGCGCGCTCCGTGATTGCGGAAAAGCGCGAAGCGTTCCGCGTACATCCGTTTCGCGCGCGGATCGATGCGGCTGTTGCGCACCCATGGCGGATTGCCGACCACCACGTCGAAGCCGCCCGCGGCCATGACGTGCGCGAAATGGATGTCGAACGAAAAGAAGCCGATCTCGCCGTCTTCGATGCGCTCGAGCATGCGGCGATTGGCCATGATCCGCTCGCGCAGCTCGCGGCAGCGTTCGATGTTCACCTCGCGCAGGCGGCCGAAGAGGTCGTGCTGCGGAGCGCAGAGCACTTCCTGTTCGTGCTCGTCGAGATCGATCGCTTTCGCCAGCAGCTCGCTGGCCAGGCGGCCGTCGTTCGCGCGGATGAGGCGCGACACCTGCGCGCGCTCGCGGTGCGGCGCGTTACGGTAGCGGGCGATCAGGTCGGCCTGCGCGCGGAGCGCGTAGACCCATTCGCGGTAGACGTCCCCGCGGTTGTCGCCGAGGAAGTCGGTCGGGCTTAGGAGCGAATTGCCCTGGAGGATGTTGCGGTCGAGATTCGGCAGCGGCTGGATGCCGTTCGCGTCGTCGCCAGCCTGCGACACGATCGCCAGCCAGAGCCGCAATTCGCAGAGGCGAACGGCTTCCGGTTTCAGATCGACGCCGTAAAGCGAGCGTTCGACGATGCGGCGGCGAAGATCGGACGGCGGCGCGGGATGCAGCGCGATCGTCAGCGTCTCAACCACTCGTAAGGCGGACAACAGGAACGCGCCCGATCCGCAGGCGGGATCGAGAATCGTGATCGCGTCGAGCCGTTCGGCGAGCGACCTCGCATTGCGCACGCAGACCGGCTCGCCGCGCAGAATGCGTTCGAGATCGGCGCGCGTCGATTCATCGCCGTCACTGAGCCATGCCACGATGGCGCGCGCGGCCAGGACGTCGACGATCGCACGCGGCGTGTAGAAGCTGCCGGTCGACAGCCGCTCGTCGGTGTTCATCAGCGACTCGAAGACTTTGCCGAGCATCTCCGGATCGATATGTGCGCCGGCGGAATCCGATTCATCGATGGAGAAGGCGAAGCGCTCGAAAACGTCTTCGATGACGCGCTGCAAAAGCTCGTCGGGAAGGTCGAGATCGGGATTGCGCTCTTCGAACGCCGACGGCTCAAAAAGACCGCCGTTGAGGTAGGGGATCTTGCTGAGTTGCCGCACGCTCGCATCGCGCTCGCGCATCGGCGTGTTGAGGCATCCGAAGAAGAGCGGCTTCAGAAGATTCGCGTAGACGTCGCGACCGATGCGATCGACGAGGAATCGGCGTTCGCCGTTCAACCACCCCTTCTGCTGGATGAAGTAGAGGAAGAGCAGCCGCGATAAGAGCAGCAGCGCCTGACCGTCAGCGGAATCCTTCGATTCCGAGGTGGCGACACGGATCGCTTTCGAGACGTCGCCCACCGCGCGGCGGAAGCGCTCGAAGAACTGGCGGGTCAGCGATTCGCGGTCGAG
>DATART010000375.1:0-4949 GCA_036264035.1 Thermoanaerobaculia bacterium
GCCTCGGCGACGAAGCCGTCGAAGTCGTTTTCGCTCATCGCCGGATCGACCCAGACATCTACGCCGCGCAAATCGTCCGGCGACGGCGCGGATTCGAAGAGAAGCCAGTCGACGTCGTCGCGATATCGCTGAATCCGCGCGGCAGTCTGTTCGATGATGTTGCGCAGTTGCGGCCGGGCGAAGGTGCCGACGGTCGGTTTGCCTCCTTCGCGAATTGCCTCACCGAAGTATTTTTCGTCGACCGCCTCGGGGACGAATGAGTCCGCGGTGTCCTTCAACGGCGTGATGACGCGCTCGGGCTGCAGCGTCGTTCGAAACCGGCGAGGTTTCGGACGGACATTGCTGACGTAGGGCACGTCCAGTTCGATCCGCATCTCACCCGGCGCATAGACGTGAACCAAATCCGCGCCGCTCGCGTCGCCGAGGCGGACGTCGTGTTCCGTTGAGAGAGACGCGAAATCGATCTGCTGCGACTTGCGCTCGTACTCGGAAGCGCCGGGAAGGAGAAGCTGCGCGATGATCACCATGCGGACTATGTCATCCAGAGCTGCCGGAGGCGTTGCCGCGCGAAGCGCGGAACGCCGTAGGACGGCGAAGGATCCCCGGCTGCTAACCCGGGAGGGGTGGGGCGGACGGCAAGGTGTGTTGCGTGTATTAGGCGCGCTGGCGTCCCCGCCGGCTGGCCCGGC
Organism: Thermoanaerobaculia bacterium; assembly: GCA_036264035.1. Taxonomy (GTDB): domain Bacteria; phylum Acidobacteriota; class Thermoanaerobaculia; order Gp7-AA8; family Gp7-AA8; genus JADGNZ01. Next base: position 690 of record DATART010000375.1, read on the forward strand.
TGCGTCTCGCTGCCGACCCGCCAAACCCTCAAATTCTGCTGGTAACCGAGTGCGGCGCGCTCTGGACGCGAGCATCACAAATTGCGTTTGCGCCCGCCCTCCCGGGTTATCAGCCGGGGATCCTTCGGCGTCCTTCGCCGCTCCGCGCTTCGCGCTTCACGGCTCCGGCGCCTCTGGATGACAGGCTTTCCTTCGCCCGTTTCATGGCTTCGGCGCCTCTGGATGACAGGCTATCGTTCGCGCGCTTCGCGTGTCTGGATGACAGGCTATCCTTTCGCGCGCGTCTGAATGGCCCTCATCCTCTACCTTCTCACAGCCGCGGTGCTCCTCGGCATCGTGAACGTGTACGTCACGCGGCTTACGCGATGGGTCGCGCTGGCGTTGCTGCTGGTGCCGCTCGTTTTCACGGGACGCGCGCTGCTCACCGGCCGCGTCTATGCGCCGGTGGAGCTGGCGTACATGACGGAGCCGCTGAACGCGTATCGGACGGAAATCGGCGCGCCGCTGCCGCAGAACGGATCGCTGTCCGACATCGCGTTTCAGATGATCCCGTGGCGGCAGGCGTTGCGGCAGGCGGTGATCGAGCACGAATGGCCGCTGTGGAATCGCTTCGAGGGATGCGGCGACGTGCTCGCCGGCGCGGCGCAGGCGGCGCCGTTCAGTCCATTCACGCTCATCGCGTTGCTTCTGCCGGTCGCGGCGAGCTTCGGCTACACGGCTTCAATCGCGTTTTTCATCGCCGCGATCGGAGCGTTTCTGCTGGCACGCGACTACGAATGCAGCGAGTTCGCGTCGCTTATCGCTGCGGTCATCTTCACGTTTTCGGCGCCGATGGCGTTGCAGATTCTGTGGCCGCTCGGATTTGCGTGGGCGTTTCTTCCGCTCGTGCTTTTATCGACGCGTCGCGTGGTCGTCGCGCCATCGCTCCGGTCCGCATCGATGCTGACGGCGGTGCTCGCACTGGAGGTTCTGTCCGGGCATCCTGAGACGCTGCTGCACGTCACGTTTCTCGGCGGCGTCTACGGCGTGTACGAGATCGTTCGCCGCGGGCCCGCGCAGCGCGGACGGGCGATTGCGTTCGCGATAGCCGCCGGCATCGTCGCGATTCTCCTCACCGCCATCGCGTTGCTGCCGTTTCTCGAAGCGAGTCCGCAGACCGGTGAGCATTTCGTGCGCGCTGAATTTTTCGCGAAAGGGCCGCTGCGGATTCCTGCCGGACGGCCGACGGCGGCGCTGATATCGGACCTGCTCCCGTTCGCGCGGCAGTCGTTCCGCCACTTCCTGCTCGCGCATGCCGAGGCGGGGAGTATTGCGCTGGCGCTGGCGATCTTCGCGTTGTGGAAATCGCGCGCGCGAGAGCGTTGGTTCTTCGCGATCCTCGGCATCAGCTGTCTGATGGCCAGCGCCGAGGTGTGGCCGGTCGCGCAGTTCCTTCATCGCCTGCCGCTGCTCAAGCTGGCGATGAATGATCGATTGGCTTCGGCAGTCCCGCTTTGCCTCGGCATTCTGGCTGCGTTTGCGATCGATGCGATTTCCGATCGCGCCGGAGCGATCATGGCCGGGCTGCTGCTTCTCCTCGCGGCCGGCGCCTCAGGCATGCGGCCCGGATCGATCGACATGCCACGTTTCGTGGCCGAGCTTGCGCCGCTTGCGATTGCCGCGGTGATCGTGCTCTTCGCGCGCAACCGAGCCCTCGTCGCGCCATCGTTGCTCGCGTTGATCCTGCTGCAGCGGACGATCTCGGACGGCGCGCTCATCCCCGCCAACGACGCGAGGATCGCGTTTCCGCCGATCGCGCTATTCCGCCCGATGCAATCGATTCGCGAACCGTTCCGCGTCGCTGCAATCGGACCGGCGCTCTTCCCGAACACCGCGACGATGTACGGCCTCGAAGACGCGCGCGTGATGACGGCGATGACCCTCGGCGACATGATCGAAACGTTTCCGGCGTGGTGCCGGCGCGGCGGCTACGGCTTCAATCAGATCGACGACCTGACGCGGCCGATGTTGTCGATGCTGAACATCCGTTTCGCGGTCGTGCCGGAAAACGATCCGATTCCGGACGGCTGGCGCGACGTCGCATCCGACCACGGCTCCCGACTCATCGAGAACACGCATGTGCTTCCGCGGGCGTTCGTGCCGCGCAGCGTGCGCATTGGCGTCTCGAACGACGTCGAGGACATGGTCGCGGCGACGGATTTCGCGGACGTCGCGTGGCTCGACGTCGCCGGCGTCGCACACGATGCCGTGAACGGGCCCGGCACACTATCGATTCATCGTCGCAAGCTTGGGTTCCACATCGATGCGTCGATGGAGCGCGCCGGGTTCGTCGTCATCTCGGAAGAGGCGTGGAAGGGGTGGCGCGCGGATGTCGATGGGCATCCGGCAACGGTCGTTCGCGCCAATCACGCCTTCCTCGGCGTCTTCGTTCCGGCGGGCAAGCACGCGATCAAGTTGACCTATCTGCCGCGGTCGTTCGTCGCAGGACGCGCGATCACGTTCGGAATGCTGGCGATAATCGTGCTGGTGATTGGGGTGTGGACTGTAATGAAGCGGCGCTCAGCGCCGTCGGTTCGCGCGCGAAGGCGCGCATGACAATGCAGCCCCGCGCTTGGCGCGGGGAACGCGTAGGTGGCCGATATTCGCGGCCGCGGAGGCGGTCGCGACAAGTGCACGCGGTCGTGGCAATTTCGCGCGGGAATGTAGTGGCCGCCTCCGCGGCCACGGATCACGCGCCGACCTCGAACCCCGCGCCGAGCGCGGGGCTGGATTGTCGAGCGCGCCTCCGCGCGCAGGGACTGCCGCAGTCCTTCGTCGCAGGACGCGCGATCACGTTCGGAATGCTGGCGATGATCGTGCTGGTGATTGGGATGTGGACTGTCATGAAGCGGCGCTCAGCGCCGTCGGTTCGCGCGCGAAGGCGCGCGTGACAATGCAGCCCCGCGCTTGGCGCGGGGAACGCGTAGGTGGCCGATATTCGCGGCCGCGGAGGCGGCCGCGACAAGTGCACGCGGTCGTGGCAATTTCGCGCGGGAATGTAGTGGCCGCCTCCGCGGCCACGGATCACGCGCCGACCTCGAACCCCGCGCCGAGCGCGGGGCTGCATTGTGAAGCGCGCCTCCGCGCGCGACCGACTGCGCAAGCGCAACTACGACCTGGCAGAAATGCGACGAATCGGAAATGGCCGGAGTGTTCGTGCCATATCAAAACGCCTGGCCGCTCGAGAACGCGACCAACCATCCTTTGCGGCCGAGGGGATCGCGATTGAGGGCGTAGGCGAGGTCGATGCGAAGCAGGTTCTTGGGAGTGCGCGGTAAGCCCATGCGCACGCCGATGCCGATGTCGCTTTTCACCTGCATCAGGTTCGTGAAGCCGCCGTTGGTGGCGTTGCCGGCGTCGGCAAAGACGACGATGCCGGGGGAGGCGAGCTGCAGGATTTCGCGGCCGAGGTAGAGGCGCTCTTCGACATTGAGAACGATGGCGCGGCTGCCCTCGAACGCGTGCGCGCGATAGCCGCGAAGGCCGGTCAGGCCGTCGGCGAAGAATTGTTGCTCGGCATCCATGCGCCAGCCGCTGCTCATCGAGAGGCGGCTCAGGAACGCGGTTGGATGCGAAGCCCGTCCGCCGCGGCGGACGTAAAGCACGGACGTGCCGGCGATGGTGTTGCGCGGTCCGGCGTCGAGACGCGATGACAACGCCACGGCCGGCAGGATGAACCCGTTGCCGAGCCACTTGCCATCACCTGCGGCGACGCGAACGTAGGACGTAGTCCGGTCCGCGCCAAGGGACCGCGGCGAGACCGCTGCTTCGATCGAATACTGCCGGCCGAGGTTGAAGTCCTCGTAACGGATGTCCTTGTTGACGAAGTTGAGTTTGACGAAATCGTTGGCCGCGCTGTCGTAACGGATGAAGACGTAGCGGAACTCGCGGTTTGCCGGAAGCGGCTGGAGCACGCTGCGATTCATGAGCGAGAAGGAGTCATCAACGGCACGAACGCCGGCGGTCAGGCGATGCGCATTGACGTCGTTGGGATCGAGAGCGACGCCGAAACTTGCGGCGATCTCGCGATGCTTCTGCCGAAACCGCTCCGTCTCGACGCCGCCGCCGTAGAGATGATCGAACTGCCGGAAACCGGTGAAAGAGATGTCGGTCGCCCACGGTGTGGCGAACGAATAAAACGGGCGCGTGACCTCGAAGCGGTGATCGTAGCCGTCGGAGTTCACGCCGTAGCCGAAGTGGGCCTTCCAGTAGGGGGCGAAG
>DATART010000407.1:0-8527 GCA_036264035.1 Thermoanaerobaculia bacterium
TCGACGGCAGCACCGGCTACTACACCGGCCTGCGATTCCGCGTCTACGCCGGCGGCGCGAAGGTGGCGCAGGGCGGACGCTACGACACCCTCTACGAACGCTTCGGCCGCCGCGCCGCCGCGATCGGATTCACATTCACCATCGACGATCTGGACTGACCTATGCGCATTGCCATTCCCAAAGGACGACTGCAGGACCCGGCGTTGGCCGTTTTCGCCGGCGCCGGTTACGACGTGCCCGATGCCGCCGATCTGAAAACCCGGCGGCTGGTTTTTGACCGCGGCGGCATCGAGTGGATTTTCGTGAAGGACTGCGACGTGCCGGTGTACGTGGAGCACGGCGCCGCCGACGCCGGCATCGCCGGACTCGATCAGATCCTCGAGCACGAGTGCACGGCGTATCAGCCGGTGGAGTTTCCGTTCGGCCGCTGCCGGATGATGCTGATCGCCGCGCCTGGTGCACCGCCTCTGACGAAAGTGGCCACGAAGTATCCGCGCATCACGCGGCAGTTTCTCGACGCGCGCGGCGTGCGCGCCGAGGTCGTACCGCTGGGCGGATCGGTCGAGCTGGCGGCGGTGCTGAAGCTGACGTCGCACGTCGTCGATCTCGTCGAGACCGGGGAAACGGTGCGCGTGCATCACCTGGAGTTGCAGGATGTGATCGCCGAGATCTCGCCGCGGCTAATCGTCGGGAAGACGTTCTATCGCACGGAGCCGAAGATCGTGCGCGACCTGATCGCGAGAGTGAAGGAGGCAGTGAATGTTGCGCGATGACCTGTCATTCCGAGCCGCCGTAGCCCCGGAGGGGCGGAGGACGGCGAGGAATCCCCGGCCGATAGCCGCGATACGAATGTCCGCGGTTTCAGCCGGGGATTCCTCGCCGCGCTTTACCCCTCCGGGGTACCGCCGGCTCGGAATGACAACGGGGAGAAGGGAATGATGACTGCTGAAATCGACTCGCCGTTGCGCGAGTTGGAAGCGCGGCGCGGCGCGGCGAATGACGCAGCGATGCGCGTGGCGGGCGAGATGATCGCCGGAGTCCGCGCCCGCGGCGATGCCTTCGTGCGCGAACAGGTCGAACGGTTCGATCGTGTGACGATCGAGGACATCGTCATCACACCTCGAGTCGTATCGATCGATCCGGAAATGCGTGACGCCATCGAGACGGCTATCGAACGGATCGAGGCGTTTCATCAACCGCAACTGCCGCGGTCGTATCGCTGGAACACGATCGAGCATCGTGTCCGGCCGCTGCGGCGCGTCGGGATCTACGTTCCCGGCGGCCGCGCGGTGTACCTCTCGACGCTGATCATGTGCGCGGTGCCGGCGCGCATCGCCGGCGTGCGCGAGTTGGTGGTGATCACCACGCCGTCCGCGGCCTCGCGCGACGAACTTCACTATGCCTGTTCCCGGCTCGGCATCAACGCCATCTATCAGTGCGGCGGCGCGGCGGGCATCGCGGCAGCAGCGCTCGGGACAGAATCATTCGAGCGAGTGGACAAGATCGTCGGACCGGGCAATCAGTACGTGACTGCGGCGAAGGCGCAACTTGTCGGAACCGTCGGAATTGATATGACCGCGGGACCGACGGAGCTGGTCGTGATCGCGGACGACTCGGCGAACGTTGCGCTCGTCCAAGCCGATCTCGATGCGCAGGGGGAGCATGGGCCTAACTCAGCCGTCATCTGCATTTCGGTTGGCGCGTCGCTCGACGTTCGGGCTACGTTGAATTTCTCAGTCGCGACCGTCGACGACGCGATCGCGCTCGCCGATCGCATTGCTCCCGAGCATGTTTCGATTCATGCACGCGGAGCGTCGTCGATTGCGGAGAGGCTGGAGAACTGCGGGGCAATTTTTGTTGGGCCGCACTCCCCCGTCGCCGCGGGCGACTACGTGGCCGGACCGAATCACGTTCTGCCAACTGGCGGCAGCGCGCGCTTCTTCTCACCGCTCGGCGTCTACGATTTCGTCAAGCGCTCGAACGTCATCGAATTGAGCGCCGAGGAGTTGTCTGACATCAGCGACGCCGGAGAACGCATCGCCACATTCGAAGGACTGCCGAAGCACGCGGCTTCGATCGCCGCGAGGAGGGGACATGTCGCGTGACGTCGTAGCGGCGATGACCGCATACACGCTGGAGCTGCGCGAGGCGGAGATCAAGCTGAACCAGAACGAAGGTCCGGTCGATTTTCCGCGCGCATTGAAAGAACAGGTGTTGTCGCGCATCGTGGAACGCCCGTGGAACATCTACCCCGATTTCGAATCGATGCATCTGCGCGGCGCGCTGGCGAACGTGCACGGCTATGAAATCGGCAATGTGCTGGTCGGCAACGGCTCCAACGAGTTGCTTGCCGCGGCAGTCCCGACGTTCGTCGGTCCCGGGACACCGGTCGTCTATCCGAAGCCGAGCTTTGCGCTGTACGAAAAGCTGATCGCGGTCGCCGGCGGAATCGCGCTGCCGGTCGCCGTCGATCCGGCTACCGGCCTCCTTCCGCTCGACGGAATGCTGCGCGCCATCGAGCGCTGCGACAACGCGGTGGTCATCGTCTGCTCGCCGAACAATCCCACCGGCGGCGTGTTGCCCGACGGCGGCATCGACGCGCTGCTCGCCACCGGCGCGACCGTGCTCTTCGACCGCGCCTACGGCGATTTCGCCGAGGATCGATTGCCGCCGCTGCACGACCGGCTGGTCACGTTCTCGACGTTCTCGAAAGCGTGGGGGCTGGCTGGATTGCGCGTGGGCTGGCTCGCCTCGACGGAATCGACATGCCGCGAGGTCCGCAAGGTCAAACTCCCCTACTCACTGAACATCGTCAGCGAAGCGGTTGCCGCGACCGCGCTCGAACATCCCGAAATCCGTTCGGGAAACGTCGCCAACACGATCTCCGAACGGACGCGCGTCTTCGAAGCGATGGAGAAAATCGAAGGTGTGACGCCGTTCCCGTCGCGGTCGAATTTCATCGCCTTCACCACGCGGCGCAATGCGAAAGATGTCTTTAACGACCTGCACGCGCGCGGCATCCTGATCCGCGACATCTGCGCGGCCGTTCCGAACGCGCTGCGCGTTTCCATCGGAACGCCGTCGGACAACAACGCCTACCTGGAGGCACTCACGTCATGCGCGTAGCAACGATCACCCGCGCCACGAAAGAGACGAACGTCGCCGTCACGGTGAATCTGGACGGCGACGGCACGCACTCGCACATCGAGACGCCGGTCGGCTTCCTCTCGCACATGCTCGACGTGATCGCCCGCCACGGCCGCGTCGACCTCGACGTGGTCTCGACCGGCGATACGCACATCGACTATCACCACACGGTCGAAGACACGGCCCTCGTCCTCGGCGAAGCCTTCGCCCAGGCCCTCGGCGACAAGCGCGGCATCCGCCGTTTCGGCCACGCCTACGTGCCGCTCGATGAGGCGCTGGCGCGCGTGGTCGTCGATTTCGCCGGCCGTCCCTACCTCGTCTTCGAGGTGCCGATCGACCGCGAGATGCTCCTTATCCACAAAGATTTTCCGTTCGCGCTGGTGGAGGAGTTCTTCAAGTCGTTCGCGAACAAGTGCGCCTGCAACATCCACATCGACCTCATTCGCGGCCGCAACGGACATCACGCGGCGGAGTCGATCTTCAAGGCGTTCGCGATCGCTCTGCGCGAGGCGAAGGCGGTGGTGGGTTCTGACATCCCATCGACCAAAGGTGTGATTTGAGCAAAAGACTCCACCTCCGCGATCTCCGCGTCTCCGCGTGAAAAAGGTTCTCTCAAACGCATGAAGACGACGCTGATCGACTCCCCCGTGGCAAACGTCGCCAACATCGCGCGCGCCTTACGCACCGCCGGCGCCGAGCTCGACGTCACGCGCGATCCAGTCGCGATTGCGAATGCGCAAAAGCTCGTGCTTCCCGGCGTCGGATCATTCATCGCCGCCATGCAATGGTTGACGCAAAACGGGATCGATGACGCCATCCGCGTCGCCGTCGAACGCGGCGCATCGCTGCTCGGCGTCTGCGTCGGCCATCAACTTCTGTTCGACATGTCGCACGAGATGGGCAGCACGCGCGGACTTGGACTCGTCCTTGGCGAGGTGCAAAAGTTCGACGGCGTACTCCCTGTCCCGCAGATCGGCTGGAACCGCGTCGCGGCGAAAGGTCCGCTGTTCAACGGCGTCGAAGATGGCGTCTTCTACTTCGTCAACTCCTACGCCGCCATCGATGCGCCGGACGAAATCGCGCGCGCCGACTACGCGGGACCGTTCACCGCCGCGGTGCAGCGCGAGCGCGTCTTCGGAGTCCAGTTCCATCCAGAGAAATCGTCCGCGGCCGGACTGCGCGTGCTGAGGAACTTCATCGCATGGACGTGATTCCGTCCCTCGACCTGCTCGATGGCAACGTCGTCCGCCTGCTGCGCGGCGACTTTGCAAACGTCACGACGTACGGCGATCCGGAGACGGTTCTCGATTCGCTCGATGTCCCGCACGGCTCGCGGCTGCATATCGTCGACCTCGAAGCATCGCGCAGCGGACATCCCGTCGAGACGGAAATTGTACGCCGGCTAGCGACGCGCGGACTGCGCATCCAGGCCGGCGGCGGCATTCGCTCCCTCGACGACGCCCGAACGTGGATCGATGCCGGTGCGGAGAAGGTCGTCATCGGAACCGTCGCCGCGGACGCGCCCGAAATCCTGCGCACGATCGTCAACGAGCTCGGCGCGGAGCGCGTCATCGCCGCAATCGACGTTCGCGACGGCATCGTGCGCGTCGGCGGATGGGAACGCGATGCGACGTCGTCGCTGGCCGAGGTGCTGGCGCGCGTCGAGGAGTTGGGGATTGGCGAAGCGCTCATCACCGACATCAGCAAAGACGGCGCGATGCGCGGCCCATCGTTCGCCCTCTACCGCTCGCTCCATACGAACCTGCGCATCATCGCCTCGGGGGGCGTGTCAGCGATCAGCGACGTCGCTTCGCTCGGACGAATAGCGAACATCAGCGGCTGCGTGATCGGACGTGCGCTGCTCGATGGCCGCATCAGTCTGGCTGAGGCGAGGGCGCGCGTGAGGACGACGAACGCGATTCCGGAGCGCGTCATCCCCTGTCTCGACGTGCGCGACGGGCGCGTCGTGAAAGGCGTGAACTTCGTCGACATCCGGGATGCCGGCGATCCGGTCGAATGCGCGGTCCGCTACGAAGCCGAGGGCGCGGACGAGCTGGTGATCCTGGACATTTCGGCGACGGATGCGAATCGCAACACGGCGCTCGAAACCGTCCGGCGCGTTTCCGAATCGCTGTTCATCCCGCTGACAGTCGGAGGCGGCGTCCGGACGATCGAAGATTTTCGCGCGTTGCTGCGCGCGGGCGCGGACCGCGTGGCCATCAACACCGCGGCGCTGCGCAATCCGCAACTGATCGCCGATTGCGCGCGCGAGTTCGGCGTACAGGCGGTCGTCCTTTCGTGCGATGCGAAGCGCGCCGGCGATCATTTCGAAGCGATGGTCCGCAGCGGCAAAGAATCGTCCGGTGTCGACGCCGTCGAATGGTGCCGGCGCGCCGAGGAGCTGGGAACGGGAGAAATCCTGCTCACGTCAGTCGATCGCGACGGCACGAACAGCGGCTACGACATCGAGCTGCTGCGCGCCGTGACCGGCGTCGTGAAAATCGGCGTGATCGCCTCCGGCGGCGCCGGCAGCGTCGAACACTTTCGCGACGCCATCGAAGCCGGCGGCGCGCGCGCTGTACTCGCCGCCTCGCTCTTTCACGATCGAAAACTGTCAATCGGCGACGTCAAACAATTTCTAGCAAGCGAAGGGATACCGGTCCGATGAAACTCACTCCCGCCATCATCCAGGACGCGCGAACGGGCGAGGTGCTTACGCTCGCATACATGAACGACGACGCGCTGGCGAAGACGCGCGAGACCGGCGAGACGTGGCTCTGGAGCCGTTCGCGCAACGAGCTGTGGCACAAGGGCGCGACGTCCGGCAATACGCAACGCGTCGTCGCCATCAGCGAGGATTGCGACAACGATGCGTTCGTCCTCAGCGTCATTCCGAACGGACCGGCATGCCACACCGGCGCGCGATCGTGCTTCACGGGCGTTCCTCCGCGCACGCTCGACGGACTGATGAACGTCCTGCGAGACCGCCGCGAAAAACGTCCCGAGGGTTCCTACACCGCGAAACTTTTCACCGGTGGACGCGGACGCATTGCCAAAAAGATCGGCGAAGAAGCGACGGAAGTCGTCATCGCCGCGCTCAGCGAGACTCGCGAACGGATGGTCAGCGAAATCGCCGATCTCGTCTTCCACGTCAGCGTACTGATGGCGGACGAAGGGATCGAGTGGGGGGAGATCGAGTCGGAGCTGGAGCGCCGCAAGTAGCAGGAATCGATTGAAACGTTTTCAGACCGAGCGTCACTACTTTCCCGGTTTCAAAAAATCAAACCGGAGGAAAGAAAGAAAATGGCTCGCGTCTCTCTTCGTATCGCTCTCTTCTCACTCGTCACACTAGCTCTGTCCGCGCCTGCGTTCGCGTACAACGTCGTTACGACGACGTGGACGGTTCAGTGCCTCTTCAGTCCGTCGTGCAGCGTCACCGTCACCGACTATGGCGCGTATTTCTCCGTGCCCGGCGGCAGCGGCAACGGCCATCTGCAGTCGCGCATCTATCAGGGACAGCCCGGCACGGTCGGCGCCGGAAAATGGGTTTACGAATACCGCATCGACATGACCCAGGTGGCCGGCATCACCTACATCCCTTACGCCGACCAACTGGCGATCTATAACTGGGGCACGTTGCGGCAGTACGACTTCAATTCGGACGGCATCGCCACCGATCAGGTCTTCAACAAAACGAGCGGCGCCGGTACGAAGCCGGTCACGTCGGCCTATCTCTCGAGCGGATGGTCGTACTTTGTTCTGAGCGGCCTTGTCGGCGCGGGCAGCTACCCCGGCGGCGGCGAGAGCAGCTACTTTTTCGGCATGGTCTCCGACCAGGCGCCGGTGCTGCGCACGGTATATGTCCACCTCGACAGCGGCTGGGTCGCGATGACCGGCTACGCACCGCCACTGCCGTAACTTCTGACGTCGCGCGAGGGACAGGCGCGAGTTGCGTCTGTCCCTCGCTTACTGCTTGCCCAATAAGCGCACGCGGCCCATCGCGCGCGTGCGATCGGCGAGGCGCCGGTCGGCGGTGATCAGCGGACAATCGAGCATCTCAGCGAGAGCGACGTAGGTGGCGTCATAAAACGAAATCCCGCGAAGCGCGGCCAGTCGCAACGTGATCTCAGCACTGCCGAGCGAAAGCGGCGAGACCTCCAGCGCAATCGAATAGAGGCCGGCGAACACATCGAGGGCGCGTTCGACCGGCGGCCGGGAACGTCCAAAGAGGAGGATGTTGCCGACTTCGTAATAAAGAAGAGGTGGAACGACGATCTTTGCTCTCCCTTCAAGATGCTCAACGAGCAGCGCCTTGGCCTCAGGTACGTCGTCTTCGGCTGCATCCGGAACGAGCCACTTGAAGGCGACCGAGGCGTCGACGACTACATCGATCAGCGGCGTCCCCGATCGCGCGCTTTCAGCGCCTCGGCAGTCGAGATCGGATCGCGGCGTTCCGCCGACTCCATCAATCGCTTAAAGGCCCTGCGAACCGCAGGATCATCGAGCGGCCGGCGGGTCCGCTGCACCTCCGCGAGAGCGGCCCGGCGGAGAAAGGAACTGCGCGTTTCACCCGCTTTGTGCGCCGCGGCGTCGATAGCGCGGAGATCTGTGTCGGGCAATGAAACAAGAACCTTCGGCATGGATGGAGGATATCCGCTGGATATCCACGATACAAGCCTCGGATCTCCTCGCGCTGCCCTCGCACTACTGTTGCGGCAGCGCGGCGAGGTAACGCAATCCGGTGATGCTCGGAAAGAAGACGTACGCGCCGCCTCGCGTCGTGATCATGCGATTGAAGCCGGCGATGGTGGTGTTGTTCGCTCCCTTCGCGCCGACCGCGGCGAGGGTGAACGAACTGCCGGAGGGATCGTTTACGCCGAGGAAAACGTCTTCGCCGCTGATGTTGTAGTAGGCATTGCCGTCGTTCGATCCGTTCGGGTCAGTGGCCGACTTCACGAACGACGGGAGCTGGAGCCACTGGCTCTGCAGAAACTCGAACTGGTTGAAAATACTGGCGTTGATGAAGTAACCGATCAGTCCGCGTGGAACGGGCGTCGGATCGGGCTTCGCCGGATCGTAGAGCGGGCCGTAGGGCATCGCGCGGCGGGTGATGCGGTGATGCGTGCTGTCGGTGCCGGTGATCGGCTCGTTGCGCGGATTGCTGCGCCGGATGTGGGAGCCGATCGGACATTTGAGGCCGAGTGTGTCGTCGGGCGGCAGCGTGGACGCGACGTACGTAAAGTTGTTGATTTCCGGGTCCGGAAGGAACGTTCCGGGATCGTCGGGCTGCAGTTCGAGCGGATTGCCGTTGCGCCAGCGGCCGCAGACTTTCGCCGCCAGTTGTTCGACACCGATGCCGCCCTTCTGCGAATACTCATCG
>DATART010000435.1:0-6133 GCA_036264035.1 Thermoanaerobaculia bacterium
GACGAACGCCTTCTCGCGATCGAGATCGACGCGTGGCGGCAATGACACCGCATCGGGCATCGCCCGTTGCTGCCATTCCGATCCGCCCAATTCATCACGCGTTTCGCCGATGAGGACAATGTCCAGTCCGGCCTCGGGGAAGGCGATCTCGCAGCCGTCGGTATCGCGTTCGAGGATGCCGACCATCCCGACCGTCGGCGTCGGCAGCACTGCGCGGCCCTCGGTCTCGTTGTAGAACGACACGTTGCCGCTGACGACGGGCGTGCCGAGGGCGAGGCAGGCGTCGCTGATGCCGCGGATGCACTCGGCGAACTGCCACATGATCTCGGGCCGCTCGGGTGAACCGAAGTTGAGGCAGTCGGTGATTGCGACCGGCCGCCCGCCGCTGACGGCGATGTTGCGCGCGGCCTCGGCCACCGCCTGTTTGCCGCCTTCGTACGGATCGAGAAAACAGTAAAGCGGATTGACGTCGCTGGTCATGGCCAGCGCGCGGCCGGTGCCTTTCACGCGCACGACCGCCGCATCGCGCCGCTCCGGACGCGCGATCGTGTTCGTGCGCACGGTCGTGTCGTACTGCTCCCAGATCCAGCGCTTCGAACAGAGGTTCGGGGATGCAATGAGGCGGAAGAAATCCTCGGTGAGATCGTGATCATCAACATGTTGACGATCGAGCGACTGAGGGATGACGCGCTCCGGCGCCGACAGCGGACGCTCGTACACCGGCGCTTCCGTGGAGATCGGATCGACCGGAATCGCCGCCACTTCCTCGCCGCTCCACAGCAAGCGCACGAATCCGTCGTCCGTCACTTCGCCGACGACGGCGGCGTTGAGGTCCCACTTCTCGAAGACGCGCACGACGTCGTCCTCGCGCCCGCGTTTCGCAACGATGAGCATCCGCTCCTGCGATTCGCTGAGCATGATCTCGTACGGCGTCATGCCGCTTTCGCGAACGGGAACGCGATCGAGGTTCATGCGCACGCCTGTGCCCGCGCGGCCGGCCATCTCGAACGATGACGACGTCAAGCCGGCGGCGCCCATGTCCTGAATGCCGACCACCGCGTCCGACTCCATGATCTCGAGACATGCTTCGAGCAGCAGCTTCTCCGTGAACGGATCGCCGACCTGCACCGTCGGGCGTTTTTCCTCCGACGCTTCGTCGAATTCTGCCGAAGCCATCGTCGCGCCGTGGATGCCGTCGCGTCCCGTTTTCGATCCGACGTAGATGACCGGATTTCCGACGCCGCTGGCAGTGCCGGTGAAAATGCGGTCGCGCGTGGTGACGCCGAGGGCGAAGACATTGACGAGGATGTTGCCGTTGTAGCTGCGGTGGAACGACGTCTCGCCGCCGATCGTGGGGATGCCGATGCAGTTGCCGTAGCCGCTGATGCCGCGCACGACGCCGTCGACGAGGTACTTCATGCGCGGCGCGTCCAGCTCGCCGAAGCGGAGCGAATCGAGGCAGGCGATCGGCCGCGCGCCCATCGTGAAGATGTCGCGCAGGATTCCGCCGACGCCCGTAGCCGCGCCCTGGTACGGCTCGATGAACGACGGATGGTTGTGCGACTCCATCTTGAACGCGGCCACCCAGCCGTCACCGATGTCGATCACGCCGGCGTTTTCGCCGGGACCCTGCACCACGCGCGGTCCGGTCGTCGGAAACTTGCGGAGGTGGACGCGCGACGATTTGTAGGAGCAGTGCTCCGACCACATCACGCTGAAGATGCCGAGCTCCGTGTAATTCGGCGCGCGCCCGAGGATCTGTTCGACGCGCTGGTACTCGTCCGGCGTGAGACCATGCGCGGCAATGACCTCGGCGGTGATGCTCGGCTCATTCATCGCGCGATTCTGTCAAAAAAGGCCGCCTCGTCGGCGGCCTTTTTCGGAAACGGAAAAAACTCAGTCGCGCGATCCCGGCTCCGGATGGCGCATGTGCATTTCCATCTTGTTGTGCGCCATGTCCTGATGCAGCGCTTCGAACTTCGCTTTCTGGTCGGGCGTCAGGATCGCGATGAGCTTCTGGTGCGCGGACTCATGCGCCGCCTTGACCTGCTGTTCGATGGCGCGGGCGGCGAGGAACTGCTTGCCGACAGCGGCAGCGTCGGGGTTCGACGCCGACGCCAGCGACTCCAGCTGCTGGTGCGCCGACTCGAGCTGGTGGAACAGCGGTCCGACGCTCGCTTCCAACTGCTGGTGGATGCTGTCGAACTGCACTCTCTGATCGGCGCTGAGTCCGAGCGAGGCGGCGATCTCGTCGGGGTTGGGCACCATGACGCGCATCTTCATGGCATGCGGTTCCTGGGCGATGGCTAGGGATGCGGCGGCGGTGATGCAGAGTGCGATGACGATTCGTTTCATAGTCAATGTTTCCTTTCGAGTGGCAATGTACGCATGGTACGCCGCGGAGTGATCAAGCCGAGGAAAGCGCTTTGTAAGAAACGTAAAACCCGCATGGGCGCTCGATTTTCGCGCAAATGCGGATGCTAGACTCGCCTCGCATGAAGACGAGCCGCAGCGCGGTCGCCGCGCTCATCTCGCTCGCCGCCCTCGCCATCGCGGTCGTCCTGCTCGGCACTCTGCAACATCGCTGGATCCGTCAGGTCGCGGACGCCGAACGCCAGCGGATGCGGGCCGGCATCGAGTTCGCCGCACAACATTATCGGGAGGATTTCGACCGCGACCTTACCGGCTTGTTCTTCGCCTTCGAAATGCCGCTGCCGGAAGCGACTCCGGACCATCTGCTGCACCGGTATGACGAATGGGCAGCTTCGTCACGCGATCCGCGCATTGTCAAAGCGGTCTACTTTGTGCCGAACGACATCGAGAGGATTCAGCTCATCGATCCCTCCACGCGGAGCGCGCGGCCGGTGCCGTGGCCTGCGTCGCTGGCATCCGTCAAACCGTTGATCGCGGCCGAAATCGGCGGAGGTCCGCCGGTCAGGCCAATCCTTCCGCGAGCGATGGTGCTGGTCGTTCCCTGCGGCATCCCCCGCGTCATGATGGAGCGTCACCATCAGGAAATGATGGGCATCCATCAGAAAGTGATGATGATGGAGCCGATGCCGTTTTCCTCCTTCACGCTCATCGAGCTCGATCGACGCTACATCGCTCGCGTCCGCCTGCCTGACCTCACGCGCCGCTACTTCGACACTCCCGAGGGCCGCCAATACGAGGCGGCGGTGGTTGCTCCGGATGGCGGAGACGTGCTCTATCGCTCCGATGGCGGCACGGCGCCGTTCCGCGCCGATCTCAGCCTTCCGATATTCAGCGTTCTCAATCTGCGCCGCGGGCGCGAGGAAGGGCCGCCGATGATGCGGGCCGAGCTGCCGCACCCGCCATCGTGGCTCCTTCTGGTGCGCTATCACGCCGGTTCACTCGAAGACATCGTCTCGGCGGGACGGCACCGCAACGTGATGCTCACCCTCGGGATTCTGGCCATTCTGGCCGGTACGGTGATCGCGCTGCTGGCGATGCTTCGCCGCGCCGAGCGGCTGCGGTTGCAGCAATTGGAGTTTGTGGCCGGCGTTACGCACGAGCTCAACACGCCCGTCGCCGCGCTGACTTCGGCGGGCCAGAATCTGGCGGACGGCATCATCACCGAGCCGTCGCAGGTATCGCGCTACGGCGCAGCGATCGTGAAGGAATCGCGGCGGTTGACAGAAATGATCGGACAGGTTCTCGCGTACGGCGGGATGGAATCGCGCCGGAAGTTGCCGCACGTTCCGGTGGACGTCGCGAAGGTGATCGACGAAGCGCTTGCGAGCTGCCGCTGGATGGCAGACGAGCAGTCGATTGCGATCGAGATGGACATCGATCGCAAGTTGCCGCTCGTCGACGGCGATGCCGCGTCGCTCGCACGCGCGGTGCAGAACCTGATCGCGAACGCAATCCGCCACGGCGCGGCGGGGAAGTGGGTCGGCATTCGCGCCGCGGCCGAAGGCCGGCACGTGGCGATTTCCGTCGAAGACCGCGGCCCCGGAATCGCGGCGCGCGATCTGCCGCATCTGTTCGAGCCGTTCTATCGCGGCCGCGGAGCGGATCGCGTTCGCGGCAGCGGCCTCGGACTGACGATCGTCAAGCAGATTGCCGCCGCGCACGGCGGCAGCGTCACGATCGACAGGCGCCGCGAAACGGGAGCGCGCTTCACGCTGCGCCTTCCAGTCCGGCCGGAGACAACGCAGCATGCCTGAGCTGCAGCGGCGCATCCTGCTCGTCGAGGACGAAGAGAGCCTCATCCTCACGCTGCGCGACCGCTTTCAATCCGAGGGTTACGTGGTGACCGTCGAGAGCGACGGCGAATCGGCGCTCGCGACCGGAACGCGCACGCCGTTCGACCTGATCGTGCTCGATGTCGCGCTGCCGAAGAAGAACGGCTTCGACGTCTGCCGCGATCTGCGCCAGCGCGGTATCCAGACCCCGATCCTGATGCTCACCGCGCGCGGCCAGGTCGTCGATCGCGTGGTCGGACTCAAGCTCGGCGCTGACGATTACCTGACCAAACCGTTCGAGATGATGGAGCTGCTCGCGCGTGTGGAGGCGCTCCTGCGCCGCGCGCGGACGATGGCCGCAAACGCTTCCGACTCGTACGCGTTCGGCCCGGTGCACGTCGACTTTCGCAGCGCCGAGGTGCGGCGCGATGGATCGCCGGTGGACATGTCCACGCTCGAGATCAAACTGCTGCGCTACTTCGTCGAACACCGCGGCGCCGTCCTCGCCCGCGACGAATTGCTCGACAAAGTGTGGGGCTACGACGCGACGCCGGTCACGCGCACGGTGGACGTCCACGTCGCCTCGCTGCGGCAGAAGCTGGAAGCGAATCCGTCGAAGCCGGAGTACATCGTCACCGTGCACGGGCTGGGCTACAAGTTTTTGGGGTAAGGCTTCAAATCGTCAACGATGAGATGTGTTCATTCCACGCTACCTTCACGGACTTGGGCACGTCATCGCCTTCGAGAAGCGTGCAAAGGTGGCTGTTGAACATGGCGCGGCCACTCGTGCCTAGTGTGGCCTGGATCATCAGAATCCACTCAGAGATCGCGATGAAATTGACTTCATGGCCTTGTGCGAAGTAGCGGCGGGCCTGCGCGTGTACCTCGCCGTCCTTGGGAACGCTCTTCAGAAAACAAAGGTAGTCTTGAATGCTCTGCGGCGAGATCTTTGTGTTGAAAATCTTCACAATGCGTTCCCTGGTCATCTCGCGATCCGTAACTTCTGCGGTCAGAACAGTACGCCCACCGGACTTGATCGTGATGTCGCCGCCGGCTTCAGAGGCGGCGTCGGCAACGTTGATCCCTTGTCTTGTGATCACCCAGGGCAGATCAAAGTAGCTCTTGATCGTCTCGAACGCCGCGGCGACGAGGAGTACGGGCAGAAGCCCACCGCTCGGAGTATTCAAAAGACCATCCAGCAGCCGTTTATATTGGTCAAGGCTGATTCGCTGAAGACGTGCAAGGTCCACTCTCGAAGATTCGCGAAGCTCGACGAATTCATATAGCAGCCGTCGGACGAACGATTGAACACGATCCTTATCTTCGAATACTTCCAGAAAAGAGAAGCACTCTAGAAGTGCGTCGTAGCTTTTCGAATCCTTCTGTGCAGCGCGCGTGGCCCCGACGAATGGGAGCCGCCTGCGGAAGACGGCAAGGAAAGGACCTTTTGAAGAAGGGATGCGTTTGTCGTGGAGAAAAGGATTGATGACGCGTTCGTCCAGTGTACGTCCACTGTAAGCGTGAGGCCCCAGATTCGAATAGGGTTCGCGAATATCGATGCTCGGATCCTCAAGCCGCGCGACCGCAGCGCCGAGCAGCACTTCTCGGTATGACTGCGTCTTCGATTCGAATACCTTCTTGATTGATGCTGCAAGTGCGTCGCTCACGGGCGGTGGTGTCTTATTCCGGAGGTCGCTCTCAGCAGCAGCAAACAGGACTTCGAGTGTGGCACGTGCGCGATCGAAGTCGATTGACGGCATCAATAATTCGTCCAGAGCGCTTCTCTGCGCGGCTTCTTGATGGAGTGAGCCTTTTTCGTGGGCGCGTCATGACGCGTCCAGTCACGGAACAAGGCGTCCATCAGTTTTCCGCGGTAACCGGAAATCGCCACCATACCCTTACAAGCACGAAGTGTATCGGCGAGTTTT
>DATART010000024.1:0-8172 GCA_036264035.1 Thermoanaerobaculia bacterium
CGATGACGGGCGCCGACGCTGCTACCAGCAATCTGTTCGCGCGCGCCTACCAGCCGGTGACGACTTTGCCCGAAAACGCGCGCGTCGGCGGCAAGGAGACGATCGACGGCCACGAGACGTGGTCCGTCTCTGCTGCGATCGATGACCATACGCGCGAAAGGGTTTGGTTCGACGCAACGACCGGTCTTGCCGTGCGCCGCGTGATCACCGTCGACTCCCCTGTCGGCCGCATTCCGACGCAGACGGATTTCGATGACTATCGCGATGTCAACGGCGTGAAGGTGCCGTTCACGGTGAAGGTGTCGAGCGTCAACGGCGGCCAGAACGCCACGCGCAAGTACACATCGATCGACCTCGGTAAGCCGGTGGACGAGAAGCTGTTCGAGGCGCCGAAAGCGCAGTAACGGCGTGTGGGGAGTGGGGCGTGGGAAGTAGGGGGTGGGAGTTGGAGAACCGAGATCGTGCCGGTTCCCGGTTCCTACCGCATCCCCAACGGCCACTCCCCACTCCCCACCCCCATTCCCGTAGAATGACTGCAATGAGGGGTGGGCAGATGGACCGGGTGAAGCGCCAATTGCTGCGTGAGGCGGTGGCGGACAACCTCGACACGATTCGAGGTTTGCCGCCGCGTTCTCTGCGCACGTCGCGGCGCCTCGGTCACCTTTTCCTGCGCCGCGCGCCGCTGGTGATCATCCCGCTGATGCTGGCCAGCTTCGCGTTCCTGGGCAATACGGGGATTACGAGCACGCGAAAACCGGTGGTCGTCGGTCCGCCGCCGGCCGCACGTCACATCGAGGCATCCGTCGCGCCGACGCTGATGACGGACACGCTCGAACCGGTCAGCGCGTCGGCGTTTCCGCTCTCCGTACGCCGCGTCGTGCTCGACGCGGGACACGGCGGCACGGATCCGGGCGCGTCATCGATCTCGAACGTCAGCGAAAAAGAGATCACGCTCGACATCGAGAAGCGCCTCGGCGTGCTGCTTCGCCAGAACGGATTCGAGGTCATCGCCACGCGCGACAACGATCGCCTCATCCCGCTTCGCGAACGCGCCCGCCTCGCCAACGGTTCGCATTCGGATATCTTCGTTTCGATCCACGTCAATTCGATTCCGCATCCCGATAACCACGGCGTCGAGACGTACTACCTCGGCCCTACCAACGATCCGACGCTGACGAAACTGGCTGCGACGGAGAACCTCACCTCGGGATACGCGCTGGCGGATCTCCGCAAACTACTCGACGGCGTCTATGCCGACGTGCGCCGTGATGAGTCGCAGCGCCTGGCCACCGCCGTCCAGCTCCAGCTCTTCAGCGGCCTTCGCGGCGTCGATCCCGGCCTCGAAAACTGGGGCGTCAAGCGCGCGCCGTTCATCGTCCTCGTGGCCACGGAGATGCCGGCCATCCTCGCGGAAGTCGGATGTCTCTCCAACGAGCGCGAGGCCGAGATGCTGCGCAGCGGCGCGTACCGGCAGCAGATCGCGCAGGCGCTTTTCCACGGAATCCACGCATACGCAAGCGCGAACGACGCGCCGCAGAAGAAAGGGACCTGATGGCTACTGACTCCGAGATCCTCCCTGAGATCCTCCATGTCGGGATCGACCTCGGCACCTCTCGCAGCGCGATCTCGGCCTCCAACGGCGAGCGCTTTGTCGTCGACAGTTTCGTCGGCTGGCCGGCCGACATGGTGGCCAAGAAAGTGCTGAAGCGCGACGTCCTGATCGGCCACGAAGCGGTCGCCAACCGGACCATGCTCGATCTGCATCGCCCGCTCGAGCGCGGCCTGCTGAAGGAAGGATCGGAGAAGGACGTCGAAGCGGTCCGCGAGCTGCTCAAACATCTGCTGCGCCTCGTCGGCGTCAGCTCGAACGGCAAGATCGACGGCTCGCACGTTCGCGCGGTGGTCGGCGTCCCGGCGGCCTCGCTGCGCACGAACAAGCAGTACCTGCGCAACTCGATGAAGGGCATCGTCGACAGTCTGATGATCGTCAGCGAGCCGTTCGCGGTGGCCTACGGCCTCAACGCGCTGCTGCACACGATGATCATCGACATCGGCGCCGGCACGACCGACTTCTGCGTGATGAAGGGCCGCTACCCCGGCGAAGAAGACCAGCGCACGCTCACGGTCGCCGGCGACTCACTCGACGCACAACTCCTCAAGCTGATCGAAGAGCGCTATCCGCAGGCGAACGTGACGGTGTTCATGGTCCGCGAGTGGAAAGAGAAACACAGCTTCGTCGGCGAAGCGCCGAAACGCGTGCTCGTCACCGCGCCGGTGAAAGGCGTCCCGACTGAGCTCGACATCACCAACGAGATGCGCGCCGCCTGCGAGACGCTCGTCCCGCCGACGGTGGAGACGATGCTCGACCTTCTCTCGCGCGTGGAGCCTGAGTTCCAGGAACGCGTCCGAAACAACATCATCCTCTCCGGCGGCGGAGGCTTGATCCGCAATCTGTCACAAACATTGGAAACGGCACTCAAGCAGGTCGGCGGCGGCAAAGTCACGCACATGCAGGACCCGGTCTTCGTCGGCTCCGACGGCGGCCTGGCGCTGGCATTGGATGCGCCTGACAGCGATTGGGAAAAACTGACGGCGTGACCGATTGGCGCGACGCTCCCGTTTTCGGTCAGCGACCGAGCGGGATGCGCGTCCGAATCGGTCCGAGCGCCTACGCTATCCTCCGCAACGACCGCGGCGAGTTCGCCGTCGTCCGCAGCCACGAAGGCATCTTCCTCCCCGGCGGCGGAATGGATCCCGGCGAGACGCCGCACCAAACAGTCATCCGCGAAACGCTCGAAGAGTGCGGCCTGACCATCCGCATCGGATCGTGGACCACCTCGGCCATCCAGTTCGCCTGGTCGGAAACCGAGCAGCTCTACTACGAAAAGCGCAGCACGTTCGTCGACGCGACGATCACCGGATCGGACATGTCCCGCCTGGAGCCCGACCACCAGATCATCTGGGCCGATGGTACTCGCGCCCGCGATCTGCTGACGCACGAAAGCCACGGTTGGGCGGTGGCCGCCGTGTCATCGAACCGCGACGGTTTAGGTGGCTAAATCTGCGGGCAATCGTGCATCGTCGCGACGCCACAAAACACGTGAATGCGGTAGGGGTTACCGGCGCGATCGAGGATTCCAGGTATTCACGACGTGAATCACGCTTGCCAGAGATCGACGCCCGCTCTCAATGCCGCCTGTTTCATCGCCGCATCGTTGGATGCGAGTGGCAACTGCCGCCGGACAGCCAGTTCGATGTATGTCGCGTCATAGATGGTCAGATCGTGTTCTGTGGCCAGTTCGACGAGCCGCGTGAACGCAATGGAGGCTCCGTCGTGATCGAACGACGCCGGCAGTTCGCGAATGATCGCGATCGCCGTCCGCGCTTCTTCTGCCGTCAGCTTTCGGCGGCGACGGAGCACCGTAATCGCGTTCGCCACTTCGAGCGCCCATAGCGCCGGAACGACGAGAGAGTCGCCGGCGGCGAGAGCCTCGAGCATAGCGTCGGTTTCGGAAGTCGCTTGCGCCGGATGGATCCACGCGATCGCGACCGACGCGTCGGCCACGAAGGAGCGCCTCATTTTCGTCCGTGTCCGATTGCGGCGCGCACTTCGGCCGTCGAGAGTGCGGAACGGCCTCGACTGCGCTGGCGAATTCGCTGCTGCAACTGGCGCAACCCTTCGATAGAACGCTTCACCGAGTTGAGGTCCGGCGTCCCCTCGCGCACCACGCGCGCGATCGGCTTGTCGTGACGCGTGATGACGATCTCTTCTCCGTGCTCCACGCGGTGGAGCAGCTCGCCGAAACGAGTCTTCGCTTCGAATGCGCTCATCGTTGACATGGTCGAATAATTTAACCAGTCATTAACTGGTTTTGCAACTGCGCCGCTAGAGCGCCTCCCCCAGCGTCAGCAGCGCATTCACGGTGTTCCAGTTTCTCGCGGTCACGTTCGCCCCTACTTTTTTCTCGGTCAATGCGGCCGCGAGCTTCGACCGAGCCATGTTCTCGGGAAAATAGAGGTAGATCTCGGATTCGGCGAAATGAAGCTCCTCCGACGCGATTTTCAGCGACGCCAGCGTGTTCTTTCCCTTTTCCGCGATCGAACCGTCGAGGAAGGCGACGAGTAACGCGCTCGGGTTGCGATCTTCAGGAGCCAGCGGATTCGCGGCAATGACTTTGCGAAGCTCATCCGTCGTTCGGAGGATGATCTTCACCTCCATTCCGCTCTTCTTGCGGATGCCATCTTCGATTCGCCGCTTCAGGACGTCGCGATCCGTTTCATCGCTGCGGAAGACGACATTGCCGCTTTGCAGATACGTCTTCGCATCGCGCAGTTTGAGAGCATCGAAGAGCGCTTTCAATTCTGCCATCTTCACCATCTTGTTGCCACCGACGTTCACGCCGCGCAGGAAGCAGATCCATGTCGTCATGACCGGTAGCGTAAGCTATCCCGAATGCGGCGCATCACTCTGATTCTCGCCCTCGCCGTGGCCATGATCGCCGCGGCTACCACGAAGCCCGTTTCCTTCGAAAAAGACATCACGCCGATCCTCACGGGCAAATGTCAGCCGTGCCATTTTCCGGGCGGCACGATGTACGCGAAACGCCCCTTCGATAAGCCGGCCACGATCGTCGCCCTCGGCGAGAAACTCTTCACGCGCATCAAGGATGAACGGCAGCGCGCCGTCATCCGCGCCTACCTCGCCGGGCAGAAGCGCTGAGCTATCATCCGTCGTTCATGGCCACCATTCCGTGCATTCGCTGCGGCGCTCAGATTGACCGCGAATTCAAGGCCTGTCCTCACTGCGGTGAGCCGCTGACGGACTTCCTCCGCGAGTACGCGGACAAGCCGATCGACGGCAAATACCGCATCGTGCGGCGTCTCGGGATCGGCGGCATGGGTGAGGTCTTCAAGGTCGAGCACACCTTCCTCGGCTCGACGCGCGTGGTGAAAATCATCCGTGCGCAGATCTCTTCGAGCAGCGACGCGCACGAGCGGTTCCTGCGCGAGGCGCGGATGGCCACGAAGGTTCAGCATCCGAACGTCGCCGCCCTCTACGATTTCTCCGCGCTGCCCGACGGCTCGCACTACATGGTCTGGGAGTTCATCGAGGGACAGAACCTCGCGCAGGTGCTCAAGCAGCGCGGCACGCTCGCGCCGCGGCATGCCGTGCGGATCGCGATCCAGGCGCTGGCCGGCCTGGAAGCGATCCATCGCGCCGGCATCGTCCATCGGGACATCAGCCCCGAGAATCTGATGATCACGCATACCGGCGAGGGCGACGAATTCGTCAAGATCATCGACCTCGGCGTGGCCAAGGCGGCGGAGTCGGACGTGGCGATGACGCAGACCGGCATGTTCGTCGGCAAGTTCCGCTACGCCTCGGCCGAACACGTCGGCTTTCTCGCTGCCGGCGAACGCATCGACGGCCGCGCCGATCTCTACTCGCTCGCGGTCGTGCTGTTCGAGATGCTGACCGGACGCCCGCCGTTCGAGGCTACCTCGCCGCACGAATACATCATTCACCACTCGCGCGATGAGTACGTGAACTCGCCCGATCTCGATCGGATCACCGGCAACCCGGCTCTGCAGAAGGTGCTGGCGCGCGCTCTCGATCGGGACCGCAACAAGCGCTTCGCCACGGCGCGCGAATTCTCCGACGCGCTCGCCGCGATCGAGTCGACGCTTCCCGACGAGCCGCCGGCAGTGGCCGCGATCCCGGCCTTCGATCCCGATGCAACGATGAAGACGGAGCGGACCAAAGGCGGACAGGGCATCGCGCCGTCTGCCGCAGCCGCGCCGCCGACCGTCATCACAGCGACTCCCCCGCCCCCGCCAATTGCGCCATCCGAGACGCGCCAACCGACGGTCCCTGCGCGGCCTTCTCCGCCGCCACCACCTCCTCCCGATGCTCCGCCGACCGTCGTCGATCCCATGCCGATGCCGCCCGCCGCAGCGGCGAGCCGCAACACCGGGACGATCATCGCTGTCAGCATCATCGTGCTGCTCTTCCTCGGCGCCATCGGCGCGGCCGGCGTCTTCGCGTACATGAAGTTCCGCGGCTCCTTCGGTGCTACGGCCACCGCCACGACGGCGAGTACGACGACAACGATGACGACCTCCTCGGCGACTGCGAAACCATCGCAGACCTCCGTTGAGGTCACGCCGCCTGCTTCCGTGATCGTCGATACCGCGACGACATCCGCGACAACGACACCGGTAACGACGTCATCCGCGGCGCCGATCGTCCCTCCCCCGACCGCTACCCACGCTCCGGCAAAACCGAAGCCGCCTGTCGTCAAGGAGCCCGAGCCGGTCGAGGAGACCGCGGCACCGGAACCACAACCAGAACCCGAGCCAGCACCATCTACTGCTCCCACCTTCCGCGAACACGGCGACGGCAACGCGAACGATGCCGCGGTCGCAACATTGCATCAGCAGATCGCCGGCGTCACACGCGTTGCCGTCAGCGGCGGCGACGCAGAGATGATCAACGAGCTTTCGAACGCGTTGCGCGGACGCGGCATCAGCATCGGCGAAGGCGCGCCGATCGAAATCCGCTTCACCGGTTCCGTCGCCCGCCACGGCCTCGGGCGCAAGAGCCGATCCGCGAACGCGACGGTCAAGAAAAACGGACGTCCCATCTTCAATTACGTGATGCCGCGCGAGGAGTATCGCGTCGGCGACAGTCCCGCCGAGGCCTTTGCGCGCATTCTCACGGACGCCCTTAGCCGGTAGGCGGTATATCCGATAGATCCGGTAAGCAATCGGGCGCCATGCGCGCTGCGTAGCGTTGCCAAAAACAGAGCAGGAGAAAGAGTTCATGACCGATTCGTCGCACATCGATGCACCGCCGCCGCAAGCTGTCGTTCTTCAGATGCTGAGTGGGATGTGGGTCGCGCAAATCCTTAGCGCGGTCGCGCAGCTCGGCGTTCCCGATCTGATCGCGGCGGGCACCCGCTCGGTCGAGCATCTGGCTGAGGAGTGCGGCGCCGATGCGAGTGCGTTGCATCGACTGCTTCGCGCCGCGGCTACGATCGGTTTGGTCGTTGAAACGGCGGCCGGCGAATTCGCGCTGACGCCGCTCGGCGAGACGCTTCGCGCGAACACGCCCGGCACGCTGCGCGACTTCATCATCGCCGAGACCGCGCCCGGACACTGGCTGCCGTGGGGACGTCTCGTCGACGCGGTGAAACGCGGCGGCGCGATCTCGAAGGAAACGCTCGGCGTCGATCCGTGGGATTACTACGCCACGAACGTCGAAGAAGGAC
The DNA here is from genome assembly GCA_036264035.1 of Thermoanaerobaculia bacterium. Taxonomy (GTDB): domain Bacteria; phylum Acidobacteriota; class Thermoanaerobaculia; order Gp7-AA8; family Gp7-AA8; genus JADGNZ01. The sequence goes on from DATART010000024.1 coordinate 7,272, forward strand.
GCTGCTTCGCCCGGGGCATGAGCAACCTTTCGACGATTGCCTCGGCTGACGTCGCGCGCGTCTACGATCCCGGCGACGCAAAGAGAATCGTCGACGTCGGCGGCAGCGAAGGCGTGCTGCTTCGCGGCATTCTTGGCCGCGCTCCGAGCGCGCGCGGCGTTCTCTTCGATCGCGCCGACGTCATCGAAGGCGCGCGCGGCGCCGTGTCAAACAGCGGTATGGCCGATCGTATCGAACTGGTCAGCGGCGATTTCTTCACCGACATGCCGGCCGGCGGCGACCTCTATCTCCTCAAGTCGATCCTGCACGATTGGCCCGACGATAAGTGCGAGGAGATCGTCAAGAGCGTTCACGGCGCCGCGGCCGAGGGCAGTCGGCTCGTGCTCGTGGAAGGACTTCTGCCCGACACGCCGCAGCCGTCGCCCGTCGCGTTGCTGGACATGAACATGCTGGTGATGTTGGGAGGCCGCGAGCGCACGGCCGGCGAGTACACCGCGCTGCTGAAACGTTGCGGCTATGAAGTCCAGCGCGTGATCCCCACCGGCGGGATGTTCGGAGTGATCGAAGCGAAGCGCGTGTAGCAATCCAACGCCGTTTCGCGGAGCCGGCCGCGTATGTACGTCGCCGGAGGCGACTCGTACGGTAGAGAAGATGGAGTGACCCGCTCGCTCAGCGTACTTTTCGTGGGTTAAGCCAGGAAGGCACAGAGCCACATACAAGGAGGAACGGGTCATGAAGATTATGCATTGGGTTGGGATCGATGATCATGCGGACAAATGGACGATCGCGCACTTCAGTGGGCAGGACGATAAGCCGACCAAAGAGTTCGAGCTGATCGCCGACAGCAAGGGATATCGAAGTCTGTTGTCGTACGTGAAAGGCCTCAAAGGCGAGGTGCGGG
>DATART010000033.1:0-2819 GCA_036264035.1 Thermoanaerobaculia bacterium
GGAGAACTAGACGCCCGGTCGTTTTCGCCTGTGCGATGCCGTAATCAAAATTCGGATCGCCGAAACGCGTGTAGTGATCGAACGAGTCATACACCGAGTGGTACGACCCGCCGCCGCCCTCGCCGCCGTAACCGATGTTCATTGCCGCGACGCCCGTGTGCTGCAGGAAGGGCGTGTAGTCCGATCCCGATCCGAGCGCATCCAACCGAATCAGCTCCTGATCGCGCGCTTCCTTCCTCTCCTCGGCATTCTTGGCCAGCACCGCTTCGCGCGCGCGCAACCGCGTCAGCACCGAGACGTTCCGCTCCGGATCGTTCACGTCGCGGGCGACCTGCGTCATCAGCTTCTCAAGCGTGTGCGAGCCGCCCGCTTCGAGGAAGCCGCGCGAATTCGTGTCCGAGTTGATGTAGACGACGCCCTTCGCGCGCAGCTCGTCCGCGTGCGTCTCTGCCCATTCGGTCGAACCGATCAGACCTTCTTCCTCGCCATCCCACGCCGCGAACTGAATCGTCCGCTTCGGACGCCAGCCGCTCTTCGCCAGCTCGGCGATCGCTTTCGCTTCCTCGAGTTGCGCAACCTGGCCGCTGAGCGGATCGCTCGCGCCGTTGACCCACGCGTCGTGATGGTTGCCGCGCATGATCCACTCGTCGGGATACTGCGAGCCGGTCATCCGCGCGATGACGTCGTACGCCGGCACCATGTTCCAGTTGAACTCCAGCGCCAGGTGCACACGCGAAGGGCCGGGGCCGAGGTGATAGGTAATGGGAAGCGCGCCGCGCCAGTCGGGCGGCGCGACCGGACCGCCGAGGGCGCGCAGCAGCGGCAACGCGTCGCCGTAGGAGATCGGCAGCACGGGGATTTTCGTGATGACGTCGGAGTCCTTGCGGTCGATGCGTTTCGCGTCCGCCGTCGCTCCGACGCCCGGCGTGAGCGGATCGCCGGGATGCACCGGCATGTCCATCACTGACCCGCGCTGCGCGCCATTCTCGTTGCGGTACGCGCCCTTCGGATAAACGTCGCCCTGCGCGTATCCGTCGTCCTTCGGATCGGAGTAGATGATGCAGCCGATGGCGCCATGCTCCGCCGCGACTTTGGGCTTGATGCCGCGCCACGATCCGCCGTAGCGCGTGATGACGATCTTCCCCTTCACATCGACGCCGTTGCGCTCGAGTAGTTCGTAATCGGCCGGGATGCCGTAGTTGGCGTAGACCAGATCGCCGGTGACGTCGCCGTCGATCGAGTAGGCGTTGTACGTCGGAAGCTGTTCGCTCTGCTGCCCCGAGGTCGCATCGCCCGGCACCGGCGGCTCGACGAGCTTCGCGACAAATCGCTCCGGCGCGATCAACTCGACGACGCGCCGCTTGGGCGTCGGAAACAGCACGCGGAACTCCTCGATCGTCGTGTCGTATCCCCACGACTTGAAGAGCGACGCGATGAACTCGGCGTTCTCCTTGTCATACGCCGACCCGAGGTGATGCGGCCGCGCGGAGAGGCGCTTCAGCCATTCGCGCAGGTCGTCCTTCTTCAGCGACAAATCAAACTGCGACTCCAGTGCGCGCTCCTTCGCCGCATCCGCTGCGGAGAACCCGAGCATCGGCGGCTCGGACGGCGTCTGAGCAAAGAGCGTGGCGGCGAGAAAGACGGCGAGTGCGAAAACGATGCGGCGCATGGGCGGGGATTGTAACGAAGTGCGACAAAGAGACGGTTCACGCGGAGACGCGGAGGTGGTCCCGCTTTCTCCGGGCAATCGGTTATAGGACGCCGTCGCTCGCCTGCCCCCGAGGGGTAGCGAGCCCCGGAGGAACGGATATTGTGATGAGACTGGAGGATCTAACGCTCAACCCCACTTGCATCAGACGCCGGGTCGCCATGGCTCAAAAAAAGATGTAAGTTGCTGAGCCGCAAAGTCGTTACGGACCTCCCCGATCGGACACGACGCCTTTCGAAGAGACTCGGGGGGCTCTTCGAAGAGACTCGGGGGGTTCTTCGAAGAGACTCAGGGGGTTCTTCGAAGAGACTCAGGGGGTTCTTCGAAGAGACTCAGGGGGTTCTTCGAAGAGACCCGGGGGGTTCTTCGAAGAGACTCGGGGGGTTCTTCGAAGAGACTCGGGGGGTTCTTTCAAGAGACCCGGCCGCGTCTTCCGCTAGTTCCGCGTCAGCACCTGACCAGGACGGGCGCCGGTGGACTTGCCTTCGTGCCAGACCACCGCGCCATTGACGATCACGGTGGCGATGCCTTTCGCTGACTGGATCGGACGGGTGAACGTCGCGGTTTCATCCACCTCATTGGCATCGAAGATCGTGATGTCCGCAGCCATGCCGGGCTTCAGTACACCGCGGTCATTGAGGCCGAACGTCCTGGCCGGCAGTCCGGTCATCTTGTATACCGCGGTCTCGAGCGGGAACAGCTTGAGCCGGCGCGAATAGTGCCCGAGGATGCGGGGGAAGGTGCCCCACAGTCGCGGGTGTGGAAAGGCGTCGTGGGGCAGCCCATCCGAGCCGATCATTGTGTGCTCGAAGGCGAGGATGCGCTGCACGTCCGCCTCGTCCATCGTGAAATAGATCGCACCAGCGGGGAGCAATTGCTCGAGCGGAATCGTGATGTCGGCGAGGTCCATGCCGGCGACTTCGGGATGCGGCTTCGACCAGGTCACGAGGGTCTTCTGCGCGGCTGCTGCGCGGGTCGCGGAGAGGATGGTTGACGAGGCTGGGTATGGGTAGCAATCGAGGCCGATCGGCTGGCTGCGCATGCGCTCCCCGATCAGCGACAGCGTCTCGCGCGAGCTGCCATGATTGGGCGCGCCCGCCACCTTGTGATG
>DATART010000064.1:0-6839 GCA_036264035.1 Thermoanaerobaculia bacterium
CGGCGGCGATGCTGGAGAACGACGGCGTCGGCCAGCGGTCGGGAACGAGCTGCGTGTGCGGATCGGCGAGGTCCCAGAAAAAATGAAAGCTGCGCCGCTCGACGTCATCGAGGAGCGCAGCGTCCGAGGCGGTTGGAGCGACGGCGCGCTGCCGCGGGGCCGGCGCATTCGCGCAGGCGGCGAGCAGCAGACAAACGAGCGCCGTAGCCTTTCGCATGGAAATTCGGGGCGGACTCGCGCCCGCCCCGAGGAGTGAACTAGAAATTGATGCGGAGGCCCACCTCTTCGCGTCGTCCGAGGCGGATGACGCAGGTCGGCGCGCCAAGAGCGGCAAGCTGGTCAGCATTCGGCGGCGGTCCGATGAAGTTGTTGAGGCATCCGTAGTCCGTCCAGTTGAACGCGTTGTACACCGCGGCGATCAGGGTGACCGACGTCCGGCCGAAGGTCGGGATTGCCTTCTCCGCGCGAACGTCGACATTGCGATCGGCAAAGCCCCACGTCTTCGGCGGCGTGATCGAACGCGAGAACGGATGCGTGGCCTCCCGGTTCTCAAGGCTGAAGCCCTGCGTGAAGTCGAGCACGTTTTTGTACTGCCCCGAGCCGAAGGACGCGATCGTGCTGAGCCTCACCGCCCACGGCAAGCCGAAGATGCCGGTGGCCGTGATGCGGTCGCGCTCGGAGCCCTCAACGTCATGTTTGCCGTACGCGGCGGCCGTGGGGAAATCGAGGCTGAAGAGATCATTGCCCGTCTGCTGCGCGCGGCCATGGGTCCACGCGAACGTAGCGCCCCAGTGCGACTGCTCCGTGTACGGCCGGTCGAACTTCGTCTGGATGGCGTTGTACCAGTAGCGTTTCCCTTCCGGATCAGACTTGATGACGTTGCCGAATCCCGACACGAGAGGGGCGCAGCAAAGTCCGTTCGGCGCGGCAGAAAGCCACGTGAAGCCGTGATACCCGCGCACGCCGTTGTAGCTGATCGATCCGAGCCACGACCCCAGCACCTGGCGGAAGCCGAGGTTGAACATGTTCGAGTACGGGACTTTCGTGTTGTTGTTGAGCAGGTAAATCTCGGGGCTGGCCTGGCCATTGGCGATCAGTCCATTGAGACCGGCGCGCGTGAGATAGATCGGATCCCACTTGACTGTCGGTCCGCCGTTGCGCTGCGCTCCCGTCGGCGAGAATTCGATCCGGTAGACGGGATACTGCAGGCGGAAACGCTCGTCGAGCGTGGCATTGAGAAAGAGCCGGTCGTAGTACTTCCCGAACCCGCCGAAGATGATCGATTTGTTGACGCCGGAAATGTCGTATGTGAATCCGAGGCGCGGCTGGAATTCATCCTTGGCCGGCTTGCGCTGATTACCGTTCGAGAAATAGCTCGGATCGATCTTCCCGGTCAGACCGGCCACGATATTCGCCGGCGTCACGTAATTCTCGTCCAGCATGTGCGACTCGTAGTCCCAGCGCAGACCGAGTGTGAGCGACAGGTTCTTGTTGACGGTCCAGCTGTCCTGTCCGTAGATGCCGTACTCATTGTTGTTCGCGTTGAGCTTCGGATTGCCGAACCCGAACTGCGCTTCATACGGCTGCGCGTACGTCAGTCCGTTGGCCGGATCGACTTTGAAGTTGAACTGCGGGTTGCCGAACTGGCTCTTATCGACGGCATAGTGCATCTTGTCGAAATTGCCGCCGACCTGGAACAAATGCTGGCCGCTCCACTCCATCGGCGCGAAGTTGAAATCGTCGCGCAGCTCGATGCGGCGCTGGTCGAATTTCTGCGTGGTACTGTTGCCGCCGACGCGGCCGAGTCCTTCGAAATTGAGGCCGACCGTACTGGTGTCGAGCGGCGTAGGATTCCAGCCGTACTCCAGCCAGCTCAACGTCGCCTGATTGAGCGCGCTGGCGTTATTCCACTGATGCCGCAGCGTCGAACCGTAGACCCAGTTGCGCAGGTCGGTGGCCGACTGGAATGACGTGTTGAAGCCGAAGTCGCGGGTCTCGTGCTCGCGGCGGTAGTTGCCGGATAGGTCCAGCGTCTGGCTCTTGTCAGGCTGCCAGCTCAATTTGCCGAAGGCCAGATTCGATTTGAACGGGCTCGGGAAGGATCCGCCCGTCGTCGCGAACTGGGGCGTAGCGAGAGGATTCACGACAGTCGTGGCATGCTCGTCCACTCCTTCATAAGAAGCGAAGAAGTTGAGCTTGTCCTTGATGATCGGCCCGCCGAGGCTGAGGCCGGGCTGCGAACGATGGTAGGACGCGTTCGTCGTCAGAGTGGCGAACTGGAAACCCTTCGCCGTCGGCGACACCCACTGCTTCGGCTGGTAATACTCGAAAACCTGCCCGTCGAACTGATTGCCCCCTGATTTCGTCACCGCGGTAATGATCGCGCTCGAAGCATGGTCATACTGCGCACTGTAGTTCTGCGTAATGACCCGGAACTCCTGCACCGCGTTCTGCGGGAAGGGATTGCCGCGGCTGGAGTCCTGCCCGACCAGGCCACCCTGCAGCACGTCGTTCTTGAAACTGACGCCGTCGATGAAAACATTGGTCTGTTCCGCCGGCTGTGCGTCGCCCGCGATCACTTTGCGCGTCGGGTCGGTGGAAAGACGGATTCCCGGCGCGAGCTGCGCGAAATTCAGAAAGTTCCGATCGCCCTGCGGCAGGCTCTCAATCTGTTGCGGCGTCACATTCGTGGCCGCCTCGGAAGTCCTCGTTTCGACGAGCTGATTTCCGACGACCGTAATGGACTGATTCATGACCGCATCCGGCGACATCACGAAATTCATCTCGATGTTCTGCCCGACCAGGACGCGCACGGTTTCATTGCGCGGCTGGAATCCAGGGGCGGCGATGACCAGGTTGTACTCGCCCGGCGCAATGCCGGCCATTGAATACGAGCCGTCCGGACCGGACATCACCGTCTTTACGAATCCGCTCGATGCGTTAACGGCGTCGATCTCCGCCGCCGGAAGCGCGGTGCCGTTCTGATTGGTCACCTTTCCGCGGATCGTCGCCGTCGTCAACTGGGCGGCAGCCGACATCGAGATCGCAACGATCAACAATGCCACTCCAAAATATGAAAATGTTCGTTTCATGACACCTCTCCTTTTTCGGGAACCCTTTTTCGGCCATTCTTGAGAATGCGTTCCGCACGATGCGGTTGCGTGTTTTGTTTCGGTTGCGGTTTCGGAGCGCCGCACGACTGGCGCACGACGAGCGTGGTGGCCGCGAGGTCGTGCCGCGGCGCGTGAGCGGTGGGATTGCCGATCGCGTCGAGGAGCAGGCCGAACGCGCACCGTCCCATCTCCGCGATGTCGACGCGCATCGTCGTCAGCGGCGGATTGACGTAACGCGCGATCGGAATGTCGTCGAATCCGACCACGCTCATCTCCTCCGGCACGTTGACTCCGGCCGCGGTGAGCGAAGCGAGCACGCCGACCGCCATCGAGTCGTTTGCGGCAAACACCGCCGTCGGCCGCGGTTCCAACTCCATCAGCCTGCGCGCCGCGGCAAATCCCGACACCTCGGTGAAGTCGCCGTTGCACTCCAGCGCTTTGGGTGCCGCGATTCCGCGCATCGCGTGACGGTAGCCGCGAAGCCGTTCGCGCGCGTCGGCGTTGTGCCGCGGCCCGCGCACGAATGCGATGCGCGTGTGCCCGAGCTGCTGCAGGTGGTGCATCATCGCCCGCGCGCCGCCGTAGTTGTCGATGGTGATCGCGTCGCCGTTCGGCGTGGCGGAGTTGAGCAGAACGACCGGCATCGCGCGCGCCCGCAACTCGTCCAGCGGCGCGAGCGTCACGTCCGGCGCCATCACCACCAGCCCGTCCACGCGTCCGCGCATCGTGTCGACGACGGCGAGCATCTGCGCCGGATCGCTGTGAGAGCCGGAGACGAGGATGTGATACCCCTGCGCCCGCGCCGCCAGATCGATCCCGCGAATGACCTCGGAGAAAAACTCGCCATGCACGTCCGGCAGGACGATACCGATGGTCTGGCTGCAGCGGATGCTGAGCGAGCGCGCGGCGACGTTGGGCACGTAGCGAAGCGACTTCGCCGCGGCACGAACGTGGCGCGATGTTTCCTCGCGCACGAGCTCTTTTCCGTTGAGGACGCGCGAGACGGTTGCGACGGAAACACCGGCGCGAGCGGCGACATCGTGAATCGTCGCTGCGGCCGCGCGGTGGCGGCGACGCACATTTCGGACATCCGGCCTGCTCGGCATCTCGTTTGTCGCTCGCGATGTAAACGGTTACATTTTGCGGTACGCTACTCACATTCTCTGTTGCTGTCAATCAGGAGATCGAAAACGATGACCGACGTCCGCTTCCCTGACGGTTTCGTCTGGGGCTCCGCAACCGCCGCGTATCAGATCGAAGGATCGCCGCTCGCGGACGGCGCCGGCCCGAGCATCTGGCATCGCTTCAGCCACACGCCCGGCCGCATGACCAACGGCGATACCGGCGACGTCGCCTGCGATCACTACAACCGCTACGCCGAGGATGTGGCCATCATGAAGGGGCTCGGCCTGGAGGCGTATCGCTTCAGCATTTCCTGGAGCCGCATTCTGCCCGACGGCACGGGCCGCGTGAATCAGAAAGGGCTCGACTTCTATCGCGGCCTCGTCGACGCGCTGCGCGAGGCCGGCATCCTTCCGATGGCCACGCTGTATCACTGGGACCTTCCCGCCGCGCTCGACGATCGCGGCGGCTGGTTGAATCGCGACATCGCGAACTGGTTCGCCGAATACGCGAACGTGGCATTCCGCGCGCTCGACGACGCCGTCGAATGGTGGGCCACGCTCAACGAGCCGTGGGTCGTCACCGACGGCGGCTACCTCCACGGAGCGCTCGCGCCCGGACATCGCAACCTTTTCGAAGCGCCGCTGGCCACGCACAATCTCCTCCGCGCGCACGGCAGCGCGGTGGAGGCGTATCGCGCCGTCGGGAAGCACGCCATCGGCATCGTCGTGAACATCGAGCCGAAGTATCCCGACTCGCAAAGCGAGGACGACCTCGCCGCCACGCGCCGCGCCGACGCGTACATGAACCGGCAGTATCTCGATCCCGTCTTCCGCGGCGAATATCCCGAGGAGATGGCCGCGATTTTCGGCGAAGCATGGCCGGAGTTTCCCGCCGCCGATTTCGATCTCATCAAACAGCCGCTCGACTTCGCCGGCATCAACTATTACCTGCGCGCCGTGACGAAGAACGATCCGGCTCAAGTCGTCGAGCGCGCCGCGCGCGTGCGCCAGCCGCAGTCGATCTACACCGAGACCGGATGGGAAGTGCACGCGCCGGCGCTGACTGACGTCCTGCTCTGGTTCCGCGACCGCTACGGCCCGACACCGATCTACGTCACCGAAAATGGCGCCGCGTTCTACGATCCGCCAACCGCGACCGATGGCGTCGTCAGCGACCCGCTGCGCATCCACTACCTCCGCGAGCACATCCGCGCCGTCGCCAACGCGATTGCAAAAGGCGCCGACGTCCGCGGCTACTTCGTCTGGTCCCTCCTCGACAACCTCGAATGGTCCCTCGGCTACACCAAACGCTTCGGCATCGTGCACGTCGACTTCGCGACACTGAAACGGACTTTGAAAGAAAGCGCGAAGTTCTATGCCGAGGTGGTGAGGAGTGGGGGTGCGGTTCTCTAGCCAACAGGGAACGCTTTCACGCGGAGACGCGAAGGCGCGGAGAAAACCGATTCTCTCCGCGTCCCCGCGCCTCCGCGTGAAAAGCTTTAAAGTTCGCGCCGCATGATCGTCCACCTCATCGACGGCACGTACGAGCTGTTCCGGCACTTCTTCGGCATTCGCCGCTTTCGCAAGGATGATCCGCCGTTCGGCGCAGTGGCCGGTGTTCTCGGGACGGTCCTGCAGATGCTGGAAGGCGGCGCGACGCATATCGGTGTGGCGACGGATCACGTGATCGAGTCGTTCCGCAACGATCTCTGGCCTGGATACAAGACCGGAGCGGGGATCGATCACGCTTTGTGGCGGCAATTTCATCCTCTCGAGGATGCGCTCGTGGCGATGGGCGTCGCGACCTGGCCGATGGTCGAGTTGGAGGCGGATGATGCGCTTGCCTCGGCGGCATTCCTTGCTGCCGCCGACCCGGACGTCGAGAAGATTTGCATCTGGACGCCCGACAAGGATCTCGCGCAGTGCGTTGTTGACCAACGAGTGGTTCAGGTTGATCGCAAGTCCGGACAAATTCGCGATGATGCGGGCGTGCGCGCGAAGTTCGGCGTGGCGCCGAATCTGATCGCCGACTACCTCGCACTCGTCGGCGACGCCGCCGACGGCTATCCCGGCATTCCGCGCATCGGCTCGAAGACCGCTGCGCAACTTCTGAATCGCTATGGCCGGCTCGAAGACTTTCCCGCCGAGGTGCTCGGTGAAAAGCGGGAGCTCGCGCTGCTGTTCAAGGATCTCGCGACGTTGCGGACAAACGCGCCGCTGTTCGACAACATCGACGAACTGCGTTGGCGGAAACCGTCACCGTCGTTCGCATCGGTCGCAGAGAAAATCGGCGATCCGCGTCTGGCCACTCGAATCGAGAAGCTGAAAGGATGACGCCCATGCTTGCACACCGCATCACTCCGATCCTCAACGTCTCCAACATCGTCGAGAGCTTCGAATGGTTCGAGCGTCTCGGTTGGAAAAAAGGGTGGGACTGGGGCGATCCGCCGACGTTCGGCGGCGTCTGCTCCGGCCACTGCGAGATCTTCCTTTGTCAGGATGGACAGGGCGGCCGCGGCAAGAGCGATGTGCCCACGACGTTCGGTGTCGATGACGACGAGAACAAGGGCGTCTGGATGTCGATCTGGGTCGACGACGTCGA
>DATART010000085.1:0-3055 GCA_036264035.1 Thermoanaerobaculia bacterium
TCACAGCGTCGACATGGTCGGTCTCTATCGCAACGGCACGCTCGTCCGCGTCGTCGCCAATCCGCGGGCGCCGATTCACGAAGCTTCCGAGCCGCCGAAGAAGTTTTTCGACGACGTTGCTGCGTCAGGGCACGCCACCAAGATCGACGTCGTCGCCACCGGGAAGTGGATCCGCTCCGCGATGCGCGTCGGCAACACACCGTATGTCGCCGTGGCCGGCGTCTTCATTCCCGCCGCGATGAGCCGGCTGATCGACGAGTCGATCGTGATGCACAAGAACTTCGAGCAGCTCAACGCGCAGCGGCCGACGTTGAAGGCGTCGCAGACGTCGCTGTTTCTCGCCGTGACGCTGGCCATTCTCTTCGGCACGCTCTGGACGTCGATCTACGCGTCACGCCGCATCACCATTCCGATCAAAGCGCTGGCCGAGGCGACGGGAAGATTGGCCGAGGGTGGCTATGGACATCGAGTCGCCGTCGCGGCAACCGATGAAGTTGGACGCCTCATCGAGTCGTTCAACGATATGTCGACGCAGCTCGACCAGCAGCGGCAGGCGCTGACGCAGACGAACCGATACCTCTCGACGGTGCTCGACAGTGTTTCCGCCGGCATTCTCGCGTTCACTGACACCTTCGAATTGCTCAGCGTCAACCATGCCGCGCTGCAGATGCTGCAGATCGAACAGCCCCGCTCGGGCGCCAACCTCGCCGACGTGCTCATGGGCGATCTCACGCCACTCTTCGACACGCTGCGCGAGCTCACCGCCCGCGCCGCACGCGCGCGCGAGGTCACGCTCATCCGCGGCGGCGAACTGCGCTATCTCGAAGTCTCCATGGCCCGTTTGTCCGGCGGCGGCGACGAGGGATGGGTCGTTGCCATCGAGGATTCGACGTCGTTGGTTCAGGCGCAGAAGCTCGCCGCCTGGAACGAGGCCGCGCGCCGCATCGCTCACGAAATCAAGAATCCGCTCACTCCAATTCAACTTTCCGCCGAACGCATCGCGCGCAAGTTCCGCAACAACGACGCCGATACTCCGCAGGCGATCGACGAGGGGACGAAGACCATCGTCTCCGAGGTCGGGCAGCTCAAGCGGATGGTCGATGAGTTCGCGCGATTCGCGCGCATGCCCGCCGTGCACCTTCGGCACGCACAGCTCTCCGAGATCCTGCAACAGGCCGCCGGGCTTTATCGCGACGTGAAGCCGGGCGTCTCCGTCAGCGTCACCGTCGAACCCGACATCGAAATCCTCGTCGATCCCGAACAGATCCGCCGCGCTGTCGGCAACCTGTTGAAGAACGCCGTCGAGGCGACGGAGTCGGGCGAAGTCCGCGTCTCCGCCCGCCGCGCCCCGCATCGCGTCGTCATCGAAGTCGCCGATCCCGGCCGCGGCGTCCCGGACGCTGACAAGGAGAAACTCTTCCTCCCATACTTTTCCACCAAAGGCCGCGGCACCGGCCTCGGCCTGGCCATCGTCCACCGCATCGTCAACGACCACGACGGCCGCATTTCTGTCCACGACAACCATCCGAGAGGGACGAGGTTTGAGATCGAGCTTCCCGCCTGACTTTTCCTATGGCCAAAATTCTCATCATTGACGACGAAGCCTCCATACGCGAGACGCTCGCGAACATCCTCCGCGACGAGGGGCATCAGCCGACGTTGTGCGATTCGGGCGAGGCCGCCATCGCGCAGTTCGCGCGCGAGGAGTACGACCTCGTGTTCCTCGACCTCTGGCTGCCCGGCATCGACGGCATGGCCGTGCTGGAGCGGCTCAAGACCGCCGGCGCGCCGCCGGTGATCGTGATCTCCGGCCACGGCAACATCGATTCCGCGGTCCGCGCCACGCGACTCGGCGCCTACGATTTTCTCGAGAAGCCGCTATCGCTCGACCGCGTCCTGCTCACGGTCAATCATGCGTTGGCCGACCGCAGGCTGCGCGACCAGGTGCGCGATCTTCGCCAACACTTCACGCTCGAGGAGCTGCTCATCGGCGAGAGCGACGCGATGAAAAAACTCGACGAGCAGATCCGCTCCGCGGCCCCGTCGAACAGCCGCGTGCTCATCACTGGCGAGAACGGCAGCGGCAAAGAGATCGTCGCGCGGACGCTGCATCGCCTTTCGCAGCGCGCCGAGCATCCCTTCATCGACGTCAACTGCGCGGCGATCCCCGAGGAGCTGATCGAGTCGGAGCTGTTCGGGCATCGCAAGGGCGCCTTCACCGGCGCGATCGACGATCGCAAGGGGAAGTTCGAGCTCGCCGACAGCGGCACGCTCTTCCTCGACGAAATCGGCGACATGAGCCTGAAGACGCAGGCGAAAGTCCTGCGCGTGTTGCAGGAGCAGACGTTCCAGAAAGTCGGCGGGCAGCAGACCATCAGCGTCGACGTGCGCGTGATCGCGGCGACAAACAAGAGTCTCGAAACGGAAATCGCGAACGGCAGTTTCCGCAGCGATCTGTACTACCGCCTGAACGTCGTCCCGATCGAAGTGCCGCCGCTGCGTGCGCGCGGCAACGACGTCACGCTCCTCGCCGAACATTTCCTCCGCCGCTTCGCCGCCGAAACCGGGACGCCGAAGAAGCGACTGTCGTCCGGCGCGGCATCGAAGCTGCGCGCGTATCACTGGCCAGGCAACGTTCGCGAGCTCCGCAATGTGATCGAGCGGATGGCCATCCTGATGAAGGGCGAAGTCATCGAGCCGGAGGATGTGCAACTCGGCGCCACGGTCGCGGCCGCGCCGCAGATCGACGCGCGCCTGACGCTGAAAGAAGCGCGCGACGAATTCGAGAAGCAGTACATCCTCTCCCGCCTCCGCGAGTTCGCCGGCAACGTCAGCCGCACCGCCGACGCCCTCGGCGTGGAGCGCTCCAACCTCTACCGAAAACTGCATGCGTACGGCATCCGCGTGGAGCGTCCATGAAGGAATAGGAGCCGGAGGACGACCGTTAGCGCGCAGGTAACGTCACGAGCTTGACAGCACCCCAAACGCTGACTACTCTTCGCCGTCGTCCGCGGGCATAACTCAGTTGGTAGAGTGCGACCTTGCCAAGGTCGAT
>DATART010000125.1:0-1806 GCA_036264035.1 Thermoanaerobaculia bacterium
GAGCGGGGTGTTGATGATCAGCGTCACCTCGCCGTTGATCATGCGGTCGACGATGTTGGGGCGATCGGACTCGTGCACCTTGAACGCGAGACCGGACTTTACGCCGTTGTTCTGCAGGTAATCGCGCGTGCCGGACGTGGCCAGGAGGCCGAAGCCGAGCTGCGCGAGGTCCTTCGCCAATTGCACGATGACCGGACGCTTATCGTTGTCGTTCACGGAGAGAAACGCCGTTCCTTCGCGCGGCAGATCGATGCCTGCGCCGAGGAGCGATTTGGCGTAGGCCTCACCAAAGGTGGGAGCGGATCCCATCACCTCGCCGGTCGACTTCATCTCCGGACCGAGCACCGTGTCTTCGCGCGGAAAGCGTCCGAACGGGAAGACCGGCGCTTTCACGAAATAGTCCTTCACCTTCGGCTCGTACGTGAGGCCGAGCTCGCGCAGCGACATGCCGGCCATCACTTTCGCGGCGATCTTCGCGAACGGTACGCCGGTCGCCTTCGAAACATACGGCACCGTTCGCGACGCGCGCGGATTCACTTCCAGTACGTAAAGATCGCCGTGGTAGATCGCGTACTGCACGTTCATCAGTCCGATCACGCCGAGCGCTTTCGCGAGCTGCACGGTGCGGCGGCGGACGCGATCCTGCTCGCGCAGACCGATGATGTACGGCGGGATCACCGTCGTCGAATCGCCGGAGTGGATGCCCGCTTCTTCGATGTGCTCCATGACGCCGGCGATGACAACGTCCTTGCCGTCGGAAATCGCATCGACGTCGAGCTCGATCGCGTCTTCGAGAAAGCGGTCGATGAGGATCGGATGTCCCGGCGCCGCCTCCATCGCGTAGCCGACGTACTCGCGCAGATTCGGCTCGTCGTAGACGATGGCCATAGCGCGTCCGCCCAACACGTACGACGGCCGGACGACGACCGGGAAGCCGATGCGGCGCGCCACTTCGAGCGCTTCCCAGACCGTCATTCCGGTCCCGTTTTCGGGGACGAGGATTTCGTGCTCCGCCGCCAGCGCGCCGAACCGTTCACGGTCCTCGGCGATATCGATCGATTCGACCGACGTTCCCCACATCGGCACGCCGGCGGCGGCGAGAGATTTCGCCAGCTTCAGCGGCGTCTGCCCGCCGAATTGCACGATGACGCCTTCCGGTTTTTCCAGCTCAACGATCTCGAGCACGTCTTCAAGCGTGAGCGGCTCGAAGTAGAGGCGGTCGGAGGTGTCGTAGTCGGTCGACACCGTCTCCGGATTGCAATTGACCATGATGGTTTCGAAACCGATCTCGCGCAGCGCGAACGATGCGTGGACGCAACAGGTATCGAACTCGATCCCCTGACCGATTCGATTCGGACCGGAGCCGAGGATCATGACCTTGCGGCGCGACGTCGGCTCGGCTTCGCATTCTGTTTCGTACGTCGAGTACATGTACGGAGTGGTCGCTTCGAACTCGGCGGCGCAGGTATCGACGCGTTTGTAGACGGGACGGACTTTCAGCTCGTGCCGCTGTTTGCGAACTGCATCCTCGGACGTTTCGTTCAGCGCGGCGATCTGTTTGTCGGAGAAGCCTTCGCGCTTCAGCTTCAGCAGAAATTGCCTGTCATCCTGAGCCGCCGATGCCCCGGAGGGGCTGAGGACGGTCGAAGGATCCCCGGCCGGTAGCCGCTCCTCGTCCGTCCGCGGTTGCAGCCGGGGATTCCTCGCCGCGCTTTGCCCCGCCGGGGCGACGCCGGCTCGGAATGACAATTCCATGTCGATGATTTTTCTGATCTCGCGCAGGAACCAGCAGTCGATCGATGAGAT
>DATART010000127.1:0-7349 GCA_036264035.1 Thermoanaerobaculia bacterium
TTTGAACGGCCAAAAACGCCACATGTGATGAATCCATGGATTTCGCCAAAGCGTGCGTCATGCGCGTGAACACCTCATATATGGAAGTGAACGCATTCCATGGAGATATTCGCGATTCCATTTCTCAGATCGACATCGCCGCACGCTCCCTGCTTCTAACGTTCCGAGCCAATCGCGCAAACCACGGCTTGATCCGGCATGTTATGATCCCTGCTCATGCCTCGCTCGATGCGAATTGACCCGGACGCGGAGCGCTTCGGCGCGATCCTGAGACATCTGCGAGAGCAGCGCGGATGGACGCGGCGCAAACTCGCCCAGCGCGCCGGCCTGACCCCGACCTACGTCGGCATCCTGGAATACGGCGGCAACATCCCAAGCCTCCCCACCGTCCTGGAACTGCTCGAAGTCCTCGGCGCCGACATCGCCGACGTCATGCGCAGCCTCGCCGCCGCCCGCACCACCCCGCCGCCCGTTCTCCCCTCGCAGCCATCCACACCGCAAACGTAGCGGATGCGAGGACGCGCCGATGGGTCTTTAGGGCCGTGGAACCTGTTTCACGCGGAGTCGCGGCGGTCGCGGGCATCGAATCTCCGCCTCTTTCCGCGAGCTCCGCGTGAAACCGTTCTCTTGAGGCGGAAACGGGATGCCTATCCTTGCCAGCATGAAATCCCGACTCGTCTGGACCTCGGAATCGTCTACTTCAAATACTGCGCGAACCAATTCACGTACTGTTTCTCAATCTCGGTCGCGTGGATAGGGTCCTCGGGCGAGTGGCCGCTGACTGGGAAGGCGATGAATTTGACCGGGACGCCGTTGTCCTTCAGCGCGTAGTACATCTGGTAGGACTGCGTGATCGGGACCCGCACGTCGCCGGTGTCGCTCATGATCAGCGTCGGCGTTTTGATCTTCGAGGCGTACGTGATCGGCGACTGCTCGACGTACTTTTTCATGTTGTCGCCGACGAAGGGCGAGCCCCAGGTCAGGCGGCGCGAGAGGCTGCTGTCGGAGAGGACATACTCATCGAGCAGGTTGTTGACGGCGGCGCCCGAGACGGCGGCTTTGAAGATCGGATAGTGGCCGATCATCCAGGACGTCATGTAGCCGCCGTACGACCAGCCGCCGACGGCGATGCGATTTTCGTCGATGAAGCCGCGTTTCTTCAGCGCTTCCACGCCGGCGATCACGTCGCGGCCGGGACCGGCGCCGGCATCGTCGCGGATGGCGCGGATGTACGCGTTGCCGAGGTTGTCGCTGCCGCGATAGTTGGGCTGGAAAACGATCCATCCCTTCGCGGCGAACGACTGCGGAATGGTGGAGAAGCCGACGCCCGACGATGAACGCGGGCCGCCGTGAATGTAGAGCACGAGCGGATACTTTTTCGTCGCGTCGAAGTCGGGCGGGTACGTCACCACGCCGTCTTCATCGAAGCCGTCGTTCTTCCACGCAATGGCCTCGGTGTGTCCGAGTTCTTTCGACGCGACCAGGGCGTCGTTGACGTGCGTGAGCTGACGCGGCGCCGCGTCGATCGAGGACAGGAAGTAGATCTCGCGCGGATGTGACGGCGTCGAGCCGGTGAACGTAATCGCGCCGTTCTTCGCCATCGATACGTCGATCCAGTAGCCGAAGTACGGCTCGATCCCGCCGAGGTTGAGGCGGCGCGCGGAGCCGTCCAGCGGGTGCACCCAATACGCCGTGGAGGTGCCGTCGTGAGCGCCGGTGATGAACGACTTGCCGTCCGGCAGCCAGACGGTGCGATAGACGTTGCGGTCGAGATCCTTCGTGATTTCCACGCCCGTCCCGCCGCCGGCGGGTGCGAGCCAGATCGCGTTTTCGCCTCCGCGCTCGCCGCCGCGCGAATGCCAGTAGGCGATCTGCTTGCCGTCGGGCGTGAAGATCGGCTGCGTCTCGTCCATGTCGCGCGTGGTCAGGCGCGTGACAGCGCCGGTGGCGACGTCGACGAGCGCGACGCGATTGCCGTTCGGCGTACCGCCGTGCGCCGTTTCGCGGCGGGTGATGGCGATCGTCTTCCCGTCCGGCGACCACGACAGCGGCGACGGGGCGGGACCGGGGGGATGCGCCACCGGCAGGCTCCAGGAGCCGCTGGTGAGACGGCGCGCTTTCTCGTCCGCGGCCGACACGAGCCAGATGTGCGATGACGTCGGGGCGGTGGTGGCGAGGTAATCGTCGTCGCCGATCTCGAAGGCGCGGTTGCCCTTCTCCTCGTTCGCGACCGGATCGTCCGAGGTGACGAACGCGAGCTGCGAGCCGTCAGGGCTCCACGAGTATTGCTGCACGCCGCGCGCGGAATCAGTGATGCGGTGCGCTTCGCCGCCGCGGACCGGAAGAATCCAGATCTGGCGCTTTGCATCCTTCTCGCTCGATGCGTTGGCGAGGAATGCGAGCTGCGATCCGTCCGGCGACCAGCGCGGAGCCACGACGCCGCGGCGATCGTAGGTAAGCTGGTGTTGCTCGCCGGTTGCGGTGTCGATGACGACAAGATCGCCGTCAAAGCGGTTCTCTTTCACATTCGCGCGCGAGACGATCACGGCGACGGACTTGCCGTCGGGAGAAATCTGCGGATCGTTGAGATTGACGATGCGCAGGCGGTCGGACGGCTGCCAGCGATCGGCATGAGCGGCTGCGGCGACGAACAGGAACGCGACGATCAGTCGTTTCATCGGTGATCTCCTCTATGGATGGAGATTTTATCCGCTGATGACGCACATGAAGACGGATGACAGCAGACAACTTCGTCAGTGTTTGACGACGCGACGCCGAGGCGTCGGGGTGGTGCTTGTGCCGGCGAAGGTGATTCCGGTGCCGAGGATCGTTCCGTGGTGGGAGCGCCAGGAATCGAATGCGTTTCCTTCAAAGCGGTACCAGGCTTCGAGGCCGGTGAACTGGCCGGTGAGGTCCGCCCCCTCCGGAGCGAACGGCGCCGTCATCGTCGCGCGGATCTGATCCTGTGTCCGCGCCACGGTCCAGATGCGCAACTCGTCGATGCCGCCCTCCGGCGTGTAGGCGTACGTCACATCGCTTCCGATGCGGAATGTGCTCGTCGACGTCGAGCGCGGCGCGGGCTCCGGGGATTCGAGCACGAGATTGCCGTTGATGTAGTGCCGGCGTGTCGTGCCATCCGTCGTGGCCGCGATGTGAACCCAGGTGTCCACCGGGATCGTGCCGCCGTCTTTAATACTTGCGGTGCCGTTGAAATAGCTCCGGAACGTCGTCCCGCAGACGCCGATCCACCAGGCCTCGGTCCATTGCTTTCCGGCGATCGAGGAACAGCCCCCAACGCCGTTTGCGTCGCGCACCGAGACCCATGCCTCGACCGTCATCGCGGGCGTGTCGAGAAGGGCGTCGTGCGGCACTTCGATGTAGCCATGTTGCGGAACGCCTTGCAGCCGAAGGTACTGGCCGAACGGCTGCGCGAATAACGCGGGCGAAATGACAAGAAGTGCGATGGCGAGCCGGACGGTTCTCATTCGGCCCATGATACGTGCGGCGGCCTCATCTTTTCAGGAAGCGCGCAGACGACGGGAATCCTACTTGCACCGCTCACCTCGCTGTGGACGGCGTGACTATCACTTGCGCGGACTGCGGAAGCACGCAGGTCGTGCCTATGTGGGGAGGCCGCGGGACCGTGGAGTGTCATCGCTGCGACCGGACGCTGGAGCGCCGGACGGGCGCCGATGTATCGGTCAGCCTGGCATTGTCAGTGACCCTCCTCGTGCTGCTTCCTCCGGCGGTGTTTTTGCCGTTGATGGCCTCGACGATCAGGCAACTCGTGTTCGGCGAGAGCCGGCTGGTGTCGAGCGTGGGCGTGATTTACAGCGAAGTGTGGTTTCCCTTCGCCTTCGGCTTCCTCTTTTTCGCGTTCCTTTTTCCGTTCGTTCGCGCGTTGCTGCAGGTCATCGTCTTCGGCGCGATCCGCTTCGGATGGCCGGTTCCGAATCGCGGCCAACTGTTCCGGTGGAGCGAAGAGTTGCGGCTGTGGAGTCTGACCGACGTCGTCGTGATCGCCGGCGTCATCGCGTACTACCGCGCGTCGATTTCCGCGACGGTCGAGATCGGGATCGGCGGGTACACGTATCTCCTCGTGGCGATCCTCTCGATCATCGCCGACCGGCTACTCGACCGCCGCGCGGTATGGCACTCGATCATGCCGGACCGGCGCGCGCCGCGCGGCTACAACATCGTGTCGTGCGACGTTTGTGAGATGACGATGACCAATCGCGGGCCCGGCGATCCCTGCCCGCGGTGCGGCGAGACGCTCGATCACACCATCGCGCCGCGATGGGTCCCGGCGGTTGCCGCCATCGCCGCCGCCATCCCGCTCTGTTTTCCGGCGTATGCAGGATCGATCATAGTCAACCAGAACCTCACCGCGTTTCTGGAGCACACCGTCTTCGGCACCGTGCAGCTGCTGGCAGACCGCGGCTATTGGCAATTCGGAGTGGTGGTGCTCGTCGCCGGCGTGGCCATTCCCATCGTCGAACTGATCGGAATGATCTGGCTGCTCGGCCGCGTGCGCTTCCCGAACACGACCGGGTTGGTGCGGAGGACGCGCATGTATCGCGTGCTGCATCGGCTGGTGCGGTGGCCGATGATCATCCCGTTCATCGCCGCCATCGCCGCGCCGATCGTCGACTTCAAAGGGATCGACGACATCGAGACCGGACCCGGCGCCACTCCCCTGTTCGCCGTGGTGGCGCTGATCATGCTGGCGGTGCGGTTGTTCGAGCCGCGGATGATGTGGAAGACGGCGGGAGAGCTGCCGTGAACGAAAATTCGCAAAAAAACCCGATCGAACAGGCCGACGGCGTCGACGCGCCGCACGCCAAGGTGCATCTGGCGAAATGGTCGCCGTGGCTCTGGATCATTCCAGCGCTGGCCATCTTCTTCGCCGGCTGGCTGGTCGTGCGCTATGGCTTCTTCGGCGGCGGAGACATCACCGTGCGCTTCGCCGATGCGCGCGGACTCGATCGCTACAGTCCTGTGCGATTCCGCGGCGCGAAGGTCGGGACCATTCAGAAGATCACCATCGACCAGAACCTGCGGCAAGTGGTCGTCCGCATCACGCTCGATGCGTCGATGAATCACGCGCTGAACAAAGGGACGAAGTTCTGGGTCGTCGAGCCGGCGTTGGAAGGCGGCGGACTTGGCGGCCTCCTGTCGGGGACGTACGTCGGCATCGCGCCCGGCGAGGGCGACAGCACGAAGGAATTCGATGGGCAGGAGTACGCTCCGGTGCTCTCCGCGCCCGAGGATGGGAAGACGGTAGTGCTCGAAGCGCATGGACTGGGATCGATCGCTGTCGGTTCGCCGGTCACGTTCCAGGGCCTGCGCGTCGGGCAAATCCTCGGCGCTGAATACGACGAGAAGCGTGGCATTACGGACGTGCACGCATTCATCGTCAAACGTTTCGCGCACGAGGTGCGGCAGAGCACGCGTTTCTGGCGCGCGGGAGGATTGAACATTTCGCTCGGTGGCGGCGGACTTTCGACCGGAGGCGCGTCGATCTCATCGCTGCTCAACGCGCCCGTCGCGTTCTACACGCCCGAAGTGCTGGCCGGCGACGAGGCCGCGCAGGGAACGCATTTCGATCTCTACGATTCCGAGGGGATGGCCATGGCGTCGGCGGACGGGCCGCAGCTCACGTACGTCACGTACTTCCCGGGGCCGGTGCACGGGTTGACGGCGGGAACGTCGGTGCAGATGAAAGGAATCGAAGTCGGCCACGTGCGCGAAGTGCGTCTGCGCTACCTGCCGCAGACGGCGTCGCTGGAGACGCCGGTGACGATCGAGATCGATCCGCGCAAACTGGAGATCGGCGTTTCGCAGTCGACGACGAAAGACGAGCTGCGCGCGACGATGAACGACGCGCTTGGGAAACTCGTACAGAAAGGGATGCGCGCGACGCTGATGACGAGTCTCGTGCTGCCGGGATCGAGCGGCGTGGCGCTGGACACGGTCGCGGCGCCGGGAACGGGACGGTTGATCACGACGACGGAGCCGCCGATCATTCCGGCGGCGTCAGGCGGCAGCGGATTGGAAGGCGCGCTCTCCGCCGTCGGCGACATCGCCGGACGCATTCGCAATCTCCCGATCGAGGAGATCGCCGGGCATCTTCGCAATACGGCGCAGCGTCTCGATTCGCTCGTCCATGATCCAACGCTCGACGACAGCCTGAAGCGGCTCAATCGTTCGCTGGCGGACGTCGAGAAGATCACGGCCACGACGCGCGAGAACGTTGGTCCGATCGAAAACAGTCTGCGCAAGACCGCGGCAAATGCCGAGGCGGCAAGTCAGAAGGTTGGACCGATCGTCGACAGTCTGCGCAACACGGCGGCATCGGCCGAAGCGGCGGCGAAACGCGCCGAAGAGCTGATGGGCAGTCAACCGCGTCAGAACTACGACCTCGGCACGCTGATCAAAGAGCTCACGCGCGCGGCCGAGGCGGTGCGCGGCATGGCGTCGTACCTCGAGGAGAATCCCGACGCGTTGCTGAAGGGAAGAGGGAAAGGGAAATGAAACGGATCGCGGTGCTATCGCTCCTCCTCGCCGGCTGCGGGTTCTTTTCCAAATCGCAAAGCAAGTTCTACTCGCTCGATCGCGTGGCGCCTGCCGCGGCGCCTGCCGCCACGCGCGGATTACCGGTCGCGATCGATGGCGTCGAGCTGCCGCCGGGACTCGATCGCCGCGAGATCGTAGTCCGACTCGCGAATCAGCAGTTGCAGGTGCGGTCGAACGAGCAGTGGTCGGCATCGCTGCAGCCGCTGGTGCTGCACACGCTGGTGTCCGATCTCGCGGACCGGCTGCCCGAAGGAATGGTGATCCTGCCGGGAGCGACTCGCCCCTCCGGTGCGTTGCGCGCGATCGACGTCGTCTTCGAAGACTTCATGGCCGGTCCCGACTCGAAGGTCGTGCTCGATGGACGTTGGATCGTGCGCGTCGCCGGCCAGCCGGACGTGACGCACCACGAACGGATTTCGATCGACATCGCGTCGCTTGACAGCGCGAACATCGCATCGGGCACGAGCCAGGCGCTCGCGGCGCTGGCGGATCGGATGGCGGCAGCGCTGCGGTAAGTCGCACTACACGTCGTCAGACGTTCGGCGCGAAGACCGACAGGCTGTCGGCGAACTCCACCTTCGGCTGACCGGTGATTCCCGCGGCGGCCACGCCTGGTGCCAGCCGGTTCTGCACGAACGTATCGAATTTCTCTTTCGAATCCCACAGATCGAGCACGTGGAATCCGTCGTTGCCGAGCCAGGCGGTATGGAACTTCGCGCCGTCGGGAGTGTCGCCTTCCCAGTTCACCGACAGCCTCACCTGCTCGTACTGCT
>DATART010000186.1:0-11097 GCA_036264035.1 Thermoanaerobaculia bacterium
TAGAAACGCGGATCGGTGCGGAGGAAGACGAGGAAGGCCGCGAAGTCGCCGTTGAATCCAGCCTCTCTCATCACCGCGTTCATCTCGCCGGAGATGCGCTCGACTTCGCTCAATCCGATCTTGTGGATTTCCTCCGGCGTCAGATTGAGCGTGGTGAACTCGCGGATTTTCAACGCGTAATACGCACGGCCATTCGGAAGTTCCGAGGCGCCGAGCGTCGTGCGCGCGTTGGGCAGGTACTCGTTGCGGAAGAAGTCGAGAAACTCGCGATAGCCGACTACTGCGCCATCCATCACCGCCGCGCGGCCATCGGCCTGCAACCGCGCGCGTTCGGATTCGGGCACCGAGGAGGGGAACTTCGCGAACGGCACCCAGAAAACGCTTTTCACCGGATCGTCGACGATGTGCGCCGTGATCGTCGAATCGTAGCCGTCCAGCGTCGCGCGAGGAATCGTCATCCCGCGCTTGATGCCGATGCGCATCAGCGCGATCTCTTCGCGCACGTAGCGCGGCCACGCCTTGAGGCGGCTGATGTAGTTCTCGTAGTCCTTCACCGTCGCCAGCGGGACGTCTTTCGGCAGGCGTGAGAAACCGGAGTGGAATCCGGAATCAGCGTTGAACGGAACCTGGTAGTCGCCGAGCTCGAACGATGCCGAGGAATCCTCCAGCCGCTGTTTGAAGATGTCGTAGTTGACGACCTCCGCCGGCGGCAGCTTCGTGCGATCGAGTGCCGCCAGCTCTGCCAGCGCTGCCTTCGTTTGCGCGTGACGGCGCTCGAGATCGGCCCTCGTCACCGACGGCAGCCGGTCGTCGTATTCGTGACGTCCAACCGAGGTAGCGAAAAGCGGATTCTCGCGAAGCTGCGTTTCCCACGAGCGATCGAACAGCGCGTGAAGCCGGGCGACCTCATCAGCGGCAGAGGCGGAAACCGCGAGCAGACACACGACGACCAAGAGCGATAGCCGAAGTTTCATTTGCGAAGCTTATCGTCTGTCGCGGGAAGACAAGTCGGCTTGACAGCGTTAGACAAGCCAACTTCACAAGGAGACTTCCGATGAATTGGAGAAATCGCCTCTTGAAAAACCCCTGCGCGCTGATGATGATCGGAATGATTTGCTTCGTGATCGGCAACCCGCCGAGCTTTATCCACATCGTAACGACGCTGAACGGCGACGCGGTCGACTTCGCGCGCGGCGTGCTGCTCGGCCTTTCGATCGGCTTCAATCTCCTCGCTGCGTGGACGCACGGCCGCGATCGCCGCCACGCGGCGTAGCGCTACGACTGGACGGGTCCAACCAACACCGTTGGGACGATCGACCCCGCTTCGACGGCGGTGATGCCGGTTTCGACGATCACCAAGCCGTTTGCCTGGATCATGGAGGTCGATACGCCGGAGCCCTGGGAGCTCATCGGGTGCGATACGAGCTCGCCGTCGCGCGCGACCACGCGGACGCGCAGATAGTTGCGGCGGTCGCCGCGCGATTTCAGCGATGCGGCGACGCGCGTTTGGACTATGGGCGGCAGCAGGTTCGTCGTTTGTCCCATCGCCTTGCGGATCGCCGGCCCGATGAAGAGGAGGAACGAGACCATGCACGAGACGGGGTTGCCGGGCAGACCGAAATAGAGCCGGCCGCGGACGCGTGAGAGCACCACCGGCTTGCCAGGCTTCATCGCCACCTGCCAGAATTTTGTCTCCGCGCCTAATGCGTCGAGAGCGTCCTTGACGAAATCGTAGGCGCCGACCGAGACGCCGCCCGACGAGATGACGAAGTCGGATTCGAGCGCGGATACGATGGCGGCGATAGTGGCGTCCTTCGTGTCGGGAACGATTCCGATCATGCGCGGAATCGCGCCCGCCTCGCGGACGAGCGCGGCCAGTGAATACGAATTCGAGTTGATAACCTTGCCGTGTGCCATCGCGTCGCCGACGTCGATGATTTCGTCACCCGTCGAGAGAATGGCTACCGTCGGGCGGCGTCCGACGCGCACCACCGGCTTCTGAACACTGGCGATCACCCCAATCTCGGCGGCATGAAGCGGCGTGCCGTCGAGAAGAACGACGTCGCCGGCGTGCATGTCTTCGCCACGCTCCCGCACATTCGTCCGGCGGCGCAACGGCTCAAACACTCGCACCTCATCTGACCCGGCGTCGGTGATCTCGACGTGTGCGACGGTGTCGGCCCCCTCGGGCATCAGCGCGCCGGTCATGATGCGGATCGCGGTGCCCGGCTCGACACGCTTCGTCGCCACGCTCCCCGCCGGCAGATTCTCGACGACGCGCAGCGTTACAGGCGCAGCCGCGATGTCGTCCGCACGAACCGCGTAACCATCCATGGCCGTGTTGTCGCCCTGCGGGACGTCGAGGCGCGCGTGCAGATCCTCGCGCAGCACGCGCCCATGCGCTTCGGTGAACGCGATCTGCTCGGTGCCGAGGAGATCGACTTCGGCGAGAACGCGCTCCTGCGCCTCCTCGACGGGGATCATTTGCTCGGTGCGGCGCGACGGCTGGAACGTGGCCATGGACGCGAGTTTATCCGCACTCGGAACCGCGCTATGCAAACCATGGGGTCGCCGCTATACTGCGCCATCCAATTTTCAGGGCATCCGGGGAGAGCAGGTTCGAATGGCGAAGGTCCAGGGTAAAAAAGCGGCTACCAGTGCGAAAAAAAAGGGAGCCGCGAAGACAGCAGCGCGCCCGAAAAGCAGCAAGAAACCGGCCCCGAAAAAACCTGCCGCGAAGCCGAAACCGGCTCTGAAAAAGAAGGCTGCCAAGCCGGCTCCGGCGAAGAAGAAACCGGCGCCCGCGAAGAAGGCTGCCTCTTCGAAAAAGGCGTCTCATTCGAAAAAAGCCGCTCCTTCGAAAAAGGCGGCTCCGAAACCTCCCGCGAAGAAAGCCGCGAAACCCGCGGCGAAACCGGCTCCGAAACCGGCCGCCAAAGCGGTGGCCAAAGTAGAGAAGGCGGTCGAAGCGAAAGTGAAATCGGCCGCGAAAACGGTTGCGAAAGCTGCCACCGGCGCGGTAGCCGCGGTCGTCGCCAAAGTCGTTGCGCCCGCGGACGACAAGAAGCGGCGCCGTTCGCGTCCGCGCGTGACGTCCAGCGGTCCGGCCACGGCTGCATGGTTCTCGCAGGGCGATCGCCCGCGCTCGTCGTCGTTCATCCCCGCGCCGCCGCGCGCCGAGGCGCCCTCGCTCGTCGCCGCCCCTCCGGCGTCGTCCGATCGTCTGGTCGGATCGCATGAGCTGACCGAGTTCGTCGTTCGCACCGTTCCCGTTCGCATCGACATCGAATCGGTCGGCGGCCGCATCTACCTGACCGTCAATCCGAACGACACCACGCTCAAAGTCGGCGAGGGCATCGAGTGGGATTTTCGCTACCTCGGCGGCGCGGACGTCGTCATCGAAGAGATGATCATCGAATTCGCCAAGCCGTCGCCGTTCCCGACCACAATCTTCCGCTCGCGCCGCCCCGGAGCCGCCCGCCCGCACCGCCAGCTCTCCGGCCCCGCGCAGGCGACCGCGTCGGGCAAAACAATCCAGTACACCGTCCGGGCGTTCAACGCATTCAAGACGGAAATGGCCGCGGCGCAGCCGGTGATGATGGTTTCGTAGTCGCCGCGCAAACCGACGCCGGATGGCGTCGCGTACGGTAGCCGGTGGTCGCGCGCGAAGCGCGAGACCACCGGAATCATGATTGCACCGATTTTCCGACCGCGGCAGCGGTCGCGGAGGGAATTCACGCCGTCTGGCATTTGATCCGCGACCCCATCCGGGGTCGAGCTTCCCGCCGCACGTGATTCCGATGGTCGCTCGCTTCGCTCGGACCACCGGCTACCTTCCGGGCCACCGCCGGTGGCCTTCGCGTCGATGCCCGTTACTTCGACGCCCACGTCAGCACGCGCTTGAACGTATAAAAGTACGGACGCAAATCACCGAGCGTGGCGACGAGGCGATCCGTGTACTCCTCGAGGAACTCTTCGTAACGATCCGACGACAGCGCCTCACGGTATGGCGTCAGCGTCGAACCTTTCGTCCATTCGACGACGTCGGCTGTCGATGGGAGGACGTGGCCGTAGACCTGGAGGCGAACGTGCTGCCGTGCAAATCCGAGAGAGTGCAGGAGCGCGGCGTACGACTCGGGTGCAAGGATATTGACGCTTCGCGGCGCGATTCCGAATGACGACGCCACCTCGGCGGCGATGCGGTGCGATGGATGATCGTGATTGGCCGGCATCTGCACTGCCAACTGGCCGTTCGGCGCGAGCAGCAGCATGAAGTGCGTGAAGAGCCATTCGTGATCGGGAATCCAATGCAGCGCGGCGTTGGAAAAGACGAGGTCGAAGGGTCGATCGCTCGTGAATGATTCGACGTCGCCGAGTTGAAAGTGCAGTGTGCCGGACGGCGATGCCTTCTGCAGCATCGACTCCGAGCTGTCGATGCCGAGCGTCTCCGACGCGGCCAACTGCTCGTGCAGTTCGCGCGTCAGCTCGCCCGTGCCACAGCCGAGGTCGATGACGCGCATGTTCGGGCGCGGCTCGATCAGCGCGGCGAGGTCGCGGAACGGCTGCGCGCGCTCGTTCTTGAAGCGCTCGTATTGGTCGACGTCCCAACTCAACGCAGGTGATCCCAATTCATGATCGCGTTCGTCACCAGCGCGTAGCTGCCTTGCGTGTTCTGGCGCCACATCGGATTGTTGGCGAAGAGGAGGATGTGTCCCTTGCCTCGCGGCGAATCGATGACGACCGGCTTGCCGGCGATCTCCTCACCCGCTTCGAGCATGCCGGAGAGGAGGAGCTTGTCGGCTTCTTTCGCAAACGAAACGATCACGCGCGGGCGATCTTCGGGACGCGGCAGTGCGTAGTCGGAGTTCCACGGCGCATCTTCGGGAGTCTGGAATCCCTCTTCGCCCATTGCGGCTTTCGAACGCTCTGGCAACGGAACGAATGGCCGTCCCTGCGGCACGTCGGGATCGTTCTTCCCTCCACGTCCGCTGGGACGCGACTCGGGCGCGGGCGGCGGCGTAAGCCCGACCTGGAAGATTGGCGCGCCGGCGTAGTAAATCGGAAGCGTGTCGTCGTAGCCGGCGGCGATGGGACTCTTTTTGTCGGTGACGGTGGCCAGCAGGATCGTGCCGGGCGCGCGCAGTTTCTGCGGCTCGATGACGCGAACCCAGCGCGCGAGGCCGTACTGCACGGCCCAGATCGAGGTGTCGCGCGCCGTGATGAGCAGGCCGCCGTCTTCGACAAAGCGCGTGAGGCTGTCGACGCCGGTCATGCCGAGACCGGGACGCATGTCGTCGGTCTCATCGATCACTCCCAAATTCGGCGTGATCGCGGTTTTGCGCCACGGAAGCGCCGGGCCGGGCGGAAGTCCGTTCACGATTTCGGCGGAGGAGTTGCTGCCACCCGTCGGCGCGAAGAGGATCACGTCGAACTTCGACCGCAGATCAGGCGTGCGCGCGACTTCCTGCGTCGAGATATAGCTGTACGGAATGTTGAGCGACTCCAGTGCGAGACGGAACCATCCCTCGTCCTGCGTTCGGAGCCAGGTATGAAGGATGGCGACGCGCGGGAGGTGAATCTCGTGCACTTTCGTCGACGGTGCGGCGGATGCGGCGACGATTGTGCCGGCGCCGTATTTTTTCGTGTCGACGGTGAATGGTTCGTCAGCGACGACGCGGCGCGTGTTGCGATCGCTCCAGATCAGGCGTGGCAGCGAAGTATCGGCGTTGTTCTCGATGATGTTCGAGGCCGCGGCGGCAGGCGCGCCGCTCCATGCGTGCGCCGGCACTTTCAGCACATCCGGATTCGCGACGCGTTTGAACTCGACATTCTTGAGATAGCCGAGCGTCCAGCCGGTGTCGTCGTAGACCTTCTCGTCGCTGCGAACGTATTGCACGTCGAGCATCGCGTCGGCGAGCCGCGAATACGGCTGATCCATGCGGATGATGAAGCTGCCTTTGGCGAAATCAGTTTTCTCTTTCTTCGCCGAGGGCGGCCAGTCGACGGCCACACTGAACGGCGCATCGGACTGCTGCACTTCGATACCGTGAGTTCGCAGCAGCGACATCAGATCGGTGAGCTGACCCTGACGCTTCTGCGCGCCGTCGAATACCCATGCCGAGGGACCTTCGTTCGCGGCCTTCGCAATCGAACGTTTTCCGAGCAAATAGAACTGCTCGAGGAAGTGCTGGCGGCGGTCGGCGAAATCGGAGAGCGCGAGCAGGAGTCCGCTCTGCTGGTAATTGATGTTGTTGCGCAGCGACCACTTCACTGTTGGCAGCGGCGGGTTCGGCCGGAACCACGCGCGGTCGCTCTGGCCGCGCACAACGCGGTCCGCCGTCATCGGAAAACGGTTGCCGAACGTCTCGTAAAAACGGCCGATGGCGTTGTGACCCTGCCCCGCCCAAATCATGTAATTCGGCGCCCATCCGTCGTAAAAACCGTAAGTCCAGACGCCGGGCAGCCCGCGCTTGGTGAGTTCCTGTACCTCGTGCCACGCCATGCGCTGCCATTCGTCGATGACGAGCGGATCGATCGACGGGTTGTACGGACCGGTGCCCGTCGAGATGTACATGAACGGCACCGATTCGTGCAGGTCGTGGAGGACCTGCGGGTGGAAGTCGAAGAATGTATGCAGCACGTTGCGGCTCAGCGCGAGCGCGAGCCCGAGGTTGTCGCGATTGTTGTCGTGCGCGACGTAGTGGCCCCAGTAGACGAGCGGCGGTACGGGACGATTCGGATTGGCGTCGCGCCAGCGGGAGAGATCGATCTGGCGATCGCGTCCGTCGGTTTCAACGACCGGCGTGATAAGCACGATGGCGTTGTCGCGGATTTTCTTCGTCAGCGGCGAGTCTTCGACGGCCAGCCGGTACGTGAGCTCCATCAGCATCTCCGGACTGCCGGTTTCCGGCGAATGAATCGAGCCGGTGATGTAGTAGATCGGCTTGCCGTCTGCGATCAGCTTTGACGCATCGGCATCGCTCACGCCACGCGGATCGGCGAGCCGTTTGGTGATGTAGCGATAGCGATCGAGATGCGCGATCGTATCGTCGGCACCGACCGCGACGGCGATCATCTCGCGCCCTTCCTCGCTCTTGCCGATGGAGAAAACTCTCACCCGAGGGGACGCGGCTTCGAGCGCCCGCATGTAGCGATTCACATCCTCCGAATACGTCAGATGCCCGTCGGCGCCCGCGATGTAGCCGAAGAATTTCAGCGGCGTCGGAACCTTCGCCGACGCCGGCAGGTGATCGACCATCTCGGTGATGAACTGCGGGCCGGTGGTGAACTGCTTGATCTGCCGCGTGTAGTCGGCGTCGTTCTGCTGCTGAGAGAAAGCGGTCGTGGCGAGAAGGGTGAGGAGTGCGAATCGTTTCAATCAATCTCCTAACGTTGGTCGGTCATCAATATCCCATTGCGCACGATGTCGGACAGTTCTTTGATGACGTGCGAGGCGTCCTTGCCGAACGGTTCCGGGACGTTGAAGAGGATCTCGATGGTGAAGTAGTTGAAGAAGACGCGGGCGGTGATGAGCAGGGCGTCGATGGCGGAGACCGAAGGGCGGAGGCGCTGCCGCATCGCGCCGAGCGCTTCTTCACCGACGAAGGCGCCGTAGCGCTTTCCGAGCTCGCCGTAGAACTTGCGGATGTGCGTCCCTTCGAACTCAATGACGTCGACGAAGATCAGCGCGAAGTACGGCTTGAACTCGCGGATCGATTCCCGCGCGGCCAGGCCGAGCTGCTCGATGTTGTCGGGGAACTGTCCGGTCGCAAGCGCGCGGGTGAACGGATAGCGCTTCGTCTCGGTGATGCGCCAGAACTCGTCGAGGAGCGAGCGGAAGATCGCTTCCTTATCCGGAAAGTGGTGATAGACGTTGCCGGTCGACACGCGCGCGGCCTCGGCGATCTCGCGCACCGTGGTAGCGCGATAGCCCTGATGCGAGAACAGCTGCAGGGCGGCGTCGAGCACCTGCCGCCGGCTGCGCTCCGACTTCTCCTCTCTCTGCATGACCTTGCCCGCGCGAGAGGCTACGCGCGCGCGAGGCGGCGGTCAAATCAGTGAGACGAGGCGCGCCGCCGAAGAGGCGTCTCACCGAAATCGACGAAGCGAGCCGCCAGGCGGCGGTCGGTGGCGGAGATCGATGTCCACGTGATGAGGAAACGTCCCGGCGCGATCGCGGCCACAGCCGGTGCAAACTCGTCGTTGGGGCTTTGCGCGATATCGAGCGGCGTCACCTGGAGCGTACTGTTGTCGATGACGGCGCCCGCCACGTCGAAGTTCGTACCATTCCATGTACGCCAGACGATGACGAAGCGTCGGCCATCCCAGGCGACGCGCGGACGGACAGGCGTCGAAGGATCCCAAATACCGCCGATGCTGATCGGAGGCGCCAACCATCCAGCCTCGTATGGCCGGACCTGCACGGTCGATCGAAGCCCAGGCGTACGCAACGAGCTGCCGATGTACCACGCCACGAGGAGCCGTCGGCCATCGAAGGCGATTGCGGCGGGACCGGTGATGGTTTCCAGCCCGGTGGTGGTCTGCACGGCGATAAGCCGTTCATTGCGGCCCGGACCATCCACCTCGACATCGAGGTCGGTCCCTCCACAACCCCAATTGAAATGGCCGCACGGATTGATCTCGTGCCAGACATGCGCCGAGGTGTTGCTGTCCATCACGGCAATATCGTCGCGAGCGTCGATGGCAGGAGTGAGATTCAAGATACCGTCTTCGGTCACCGCGTACGCGGTATTCCCCGTCAGCAGAAATGCAGAGTTACCGTCGCTGCGGAGTTCCGCGGTTGTAGCGATGATCGTTTGCCGCTGCATCGGCTGCAGCGTTTCAGTTAGTCGGACGAGAGTGGCTTGCTCCGGCACTGCCGTCTCGACCCACGCGAGAAGATACCCGCCACGGAATGCCACGATGGATGGCGCGGCCGGCGCACTGGCCGGTAAGTCGGTTGCTTCCGTAAGACGGCCGTCGATATCGAGGATGTCCACATAGACATGATCACCGGCCACCCACGCCAGCACTGCGCTCCCGCGGTCGGCTGCAATACCGACGTCCGGCTGAAGGACGCGGTTTCCTGGAGACTGGGGCGCGGAGAGAATCTCAGGCCCAAGCACCGGCGGGCGCGACGCGAGTGTAGCCGCGAGCAAGAGTGCGAGCATGTCCGTGATACGGAGTAAGCCTTCCCTTCGTCGTGCCGAGGAACAGGCGATGTCAGCGGCGCTGTTCTAGAATCGGCCTGCCCAATGACTATTCGTCAGCGCATCGACGCGCTTTTCCCCCGGCTCGCTTCCGAGCAGCAGTTCCCGACGCAGGGACAGACGATCTTCGTCGACCTGGCGCGTCAGGAAGTGCGCCGCGCGTGGATTCCGCATCGCGTCGTGACGCAACTCCTCGGCGGGCGCGGCGTGAACATGTTCCTGCTGCACAACCTGCTCGATGAAACGCTGGAGCCGATTCATCCTGAGGTTCCGCTGATTTTCGGGACAGGGATCCTGACGTCGATGGTGCCCTCGGCGTCGCGCGGCAACGTGACTTCGTGGTCGCCCGAGTCGCGCGTGCTGATGGACTCGAATGCCGGCGACTATTTCCCATCGTTCATGAAGCTCAACGGCATCGACCACCTCGTGCTCTACGGAAAAGCGCCGAAGTGGACGCTGCTGCATTTCGAAGGTGATCAGCCGAAGTTCGTCGATGCCGCGCCGTTCGTTGGCCTCGACAACATCGATCTTCGCGCGAAGATCGCGAAGGATTTCAACGGCGTCGAAGGGAAGGACTACGGCCTCGCCGCAATCACGACCGCGGGCGAGAACCTCGTCCTCTGCTCCGGCATCATGGCCGGCCCGAAAGCGATCTACGCGCGCGGCGGTCCCGGCGCGAAGATGGGCGCGCTCAATCTCAAGGCGGTGCTCATTCAGGGACGCAACGCCGATCTCTCCACCGCGCGCCCGCACAAGCTCCGCAACCGCGACGTCGCGGTCAAGCTCCTCAACACCTCGGTCGTCAAAAACGCGTTGAAGAAACGCGGCACGCCGTTCCTGTACAAGCCGTCGCGCATGCTCGGCGCGATGGGCACAAAGAACAATCAGGAGACGACCTGGACCGACAAGCTGGACGCCGAGAATATCGATCCGTACCGCCCGGGCATGGAGGGGTGTTTCGCCTGCCCGGTGAATTGCCGACCGCTGAACGATATGTCCAACGACATGAACATACATCACGACAAGTACGTGAAAGGCGACGGCCCCGAGTACGTGACTGTCGGCAAGTTCGGCCCGAATGTCGGAATCACCGAGGTGACGCAGGTCCTGCGTCTCAACAACATCTGTAACGACCTCGGCCTCGACACCGCGTCGACGGGCTCCGTGATCGCATGGGCGATGGAGCTTTACCAGCGCGGCATCATCACGCGCGAGCAGACGCAGCTCGATCTCGAATGGGGCAACTACGACACGATCGAGCGGCTGCTCTTCATGACTGCAAAACGCGAAGGATTCGGTGATGTCATCGCCGATTCGTCGCAGGCCGTCGCCACCGGCAAGTATCCGGCTGAATCGCTCGATTACCTGATGGCGGTGAAGGGTCTCACGCAAAGCGACCCGCACGATGCACGCATCCTCAAAGCTTTCGCGCTCGGCCTTGCCGTCGCCACACGCGGGATGGATCACCTCCGCAACCGCGTCACGCTCGAAATCAACGCGAAAATCAACGACTCGCCTGATTTCAAAGCGGAGTTGTACGGCGGCCCCGTTTCCTCCGAGCCAAACAGCTACGAAGGAAAAGAAACCGCCGTCCGCCGCTGCGAAAACATCTACGCGGTCGGTGACTCGGTCGGCATGTGCCGCTTCACCACGAAGCTCTTCAACTCGCCGTCACTCCCCGGCTACGAAGAATTCGCCGACCAGGTCGCGAACGTAACCGGCATCGAACTGACGAACGAAGCGATCGACCATATCGGCCTCAACGTGATGGGTGTCGAACGCCTCATCAACGCGAAACTCGGCATCAGCCGGGCCCACGATACGCTCCCGAAACGCTGGTTCGAAGAAGCCATCGGCGTCGGCCCCTACAAAGGCGAAAAGATCGACC
>DATART010000212.1:0-3135 GCA_036264035.1 Thermoanaerobaculia bacterium
GCCCAGCAGCCCGAATCCGGCGGCGAATTATGCGCTTTCGATCAGCAATGGCACCATCGCTGTCGGCTCGAACTATGGCGTTTTCAAATCGACGAACGGCGGCACGAGCTGGACCGGTCCATTCGGACCAGGCGCGTCGAACGTCGTCGCAGTCGATCCGGCCAATCCCTCCAATATCATTACGAATACGACTGCCGGCCTGCTGCGAACCTCGAATGGCGGCACGAACTTCACCACCGTCAATTCCGGCTTCACCTCGTTCTACGCACAAGGGATCGCGGTCGATCCTCGCAACGCTGCAGCGGTCTACGCATTTTCCGTAACCGGCATCTACAAGAGCGCGGATGTGGGAGAGACATGGACGCTTCTCTCCAATCAGACCACGCAATCGCTGGCTGTGGATCCATTCAATTCATCCATTCTTTATGCGACCTCCGGCGGCACGTTCCGGCGTAGTACGGACGGCGGCACGTCCTGGCAGGACTTCAAGAGTGGTCTTTCCACCGGCGGAGCAACGTTCGTTGCAGTCGACCGGCAGGTTCAGGGCGTGATCTATACGACCGTCGGCGTTTCTGTTTACCGAAAAGCGGGCGACAGCGATTGGTCGATCCGCAATACAGGACTGCCCGGCAATGGATTCGCGACCGTGCTCGTGATCGATCCAAACAATTCCTCCACTCTCTATGTCGCAATTGCAGGCGTCTGGTACAAGACGACCAATTCGGGAGGGACATGGACGCCTGCCAATACGGGCCTTACCGGCCTTACTCCTGCCGGCCTCTCCGTCGATCCATTCGACTCCAATCACCTCTTCACGTGGGGCAGTTCGACCGTATTCGAGTCGACTGACGGCGGCGCGAACTGGACTCCGTTTACGTTGCCTCCCAACAGACAAGCCGTGCAGATCGTCTTCGATCCCACAGGGCCGGGCCGCCTCTACGACAGTACCTATGACGGAACCACCTCGCCCGGGGCGCGGATCGATCACAGCATCGACGGCGGCAAAACGTGGTCGCAGATGCAAACGGGGTTGGGCCGAAACCCACTCTCGTTTTTCGCTGTCGCTCCGGGCGGTAACACGCTCTACGGCGGCGGCACCAGTGGCGGCGTATGGACGTTACACTTCGCGCGCGGACGCGCCGTAGGCCGATGAACTAGACATTCCACCTAATGTAGAAAGCTTGCATTTCGTCGCGCACCGAGGGAGCCTCGGCTTTCTTGGAAGGTGACGTCATGAATGCAAAGTTGATTGAAGCTCTGGCGCGGCATTGGGGATTCGCATCGTTCCGGCCGCTGCAGGCCGAGGCGATGGAAGCAGCGCTGGCGGGGCGCGACACGCTCGTCGTCATGCCGACCGGCGGTGGAAAATCGCTCTGCTATCAGGCGCCGGCCATCGTCAACGGAACGCTGACGGTCGTCGTGTCGCCGCTCATCTCGCTGATGAAAGATCAGGTCGACGGCCTGGTGGCATGCGGCGTCGCGGCGGCGCAACTCAACAGCTCGCAGTCGAGTGCCGAACAGCGTGACGTCGAGCGTGCGCTGAATGAACGGACGTTGCGATTGCTCTTCGTCTCGCCCGAACGGCTGGCGATGGCGAACTTTCGCCAGCTCCTCGGCCGCGCGGCCGTGTCGGCGTTCGCGATCGATGAAGCGCATTGCATCAGCCAGTGGGGCCACGACTTTCGTCCCGAATACCGCCAGCTACGCGAGTTGCGCCAGCTCTTTCCAAAGGCGTCGCTGCACGCATTCACCGCCACGGCCACGGAGCGCGTGCGGCGCGACATCGCCGAGCAACTCGGACTTCGCAATCACGTTGAGCTGGTCGGCAACTTCGACCGGCCGAATCTCACCTACCGCATCATTCCGCGCCGCGATGAAGTGGCGCAGGTAGAGGAGGTTCTCCGCCGCCATCGTCACGAGGCCGGCATCATCTATTGCATCCGCCGGCGCGACGTCGACACGCTTGCGGCGATTCTCGCGCGTCGCGGCTATCGCGTTCCGCGTATCACGCCGGACTTTCTCCCGATCAGCGCTCGTCCGCGCAGGAGGCGTTTTCGAAAGAGGAGTGCGACATCATCGTCGCCACGGTCGCTTTCGGCATGGGCATCGACCGCTCCAACGTCCGCTTCGTGCTGCATACCGGAATGCCGAAGTCGGTCGAGCACTACCAGCAGGAGACCGGGCGCGCCGGCCGCGACGGACTCGAAGCCGAATGCGCGATGCTCTACGCGCCGAAGGATGCAGCGGCGTGGAACGCGATTCTCGCCGGCACCGCCGACACCACCGCGATCGAGAACGTCGATCGGATGCAGCACTACGCCACGTCGCTCACCTGCCGGCACAGAGCACTCGTCGAGTATTTCGGACAGACGTACGACAACGCCGACTGCGGCGCATGCGACGTCTGTCTCGATGCGCACGAGACGGTTCCGGAGTCGCTCGTCATCGCGCAGAAGATTGTCTCGTGCGTCATCCGCGCCGGCGAGAAGTTCGGCGTCGCACACATCGTTGCGATCCTGCGCGGAGTGAGCAACCAGGCGATCCACGAACACCGCCACGACAAACTCTCCACCTACGGCATCCTCGCCCGCCACTCGAAGGAGGAGCTGAGCGATTGGATCGCGCAACTGATCGCGCAAGGCTTCCTGAAACGCGAGGGCGCGCAGTACCCGGTGCTGCGTCTCACGCCGTTGTCGCGGGCGATGCTGCGCGGCACCGTCGAAGTCCGCCTCGTGCGCGCTGCCGCGGGCGAGATCGGCGAGGGCGCACGCGATCTCTCATGGACCGGCGTCGATCACGCACTCTTCGATGAGCTGCGCGAATGGCGCAAGCGCGAAGCCGACTCCCGCTCCGTCCCTCCGTTCGTCATCCTCGGCGACGCGGCGCTGCGCATGCTCGCCGCCGTCCGCCCGTCGTCGATCGAGAAGATGAAACACGTCTCCGGCATCGGCGAGACGCGGATGGCCGATTTCGGCGCGGCGTTGCTCGCTGTGATCGTCAACTACTGCGCGAAGGCCGGCGCCGCCTTCGATTGTCCGCCGCCGCCTCCCGCGCCGCGCCGCGAACCGGCTCCGACACCGAGCCGCACGCAGGCTTACGACGCATTCCGCCGCGGCGCGTCGATCGAAGAAGTCA
>DATART010000269.1:0-3993 GCA_036264035.1 Thermoanaerobaculia bacterium
TCCCACCCCCCACTCCCCACATCCCACACCCATCGGCGCCGCGTATCTCGACGTCTCCACAGGCGATTTCTTCGTCACCACGTACGCCAATGCCGACGATGCGCGCCTCGCCGATGACATCGCCCGCTTCGCGCCTCGCGAGGCGATCTTTCCGCGTGAGGCGGCGTTCGTGCTGGAGATTCCGTCGAATCCCGTCGAGCCGTCGCTGTTCGAGATCGCCGGGGCGCACGACTATCTGTCCAAGCATTTCGGCACGCAGTCGCTGCGCGGATTCGGGCTCGAAGGCGACGACGCGCGCATCGGTGCGGCCGGCGCGGCGCTGCGATATGCGTCGGCCAGTCACAAGCGTCCGCTCGATCACGTGCTGTCGCTTCGGGTCGACAACGAAGCCGACTTTCTCCAACTCGACGCGGCCACACTCGCGAATCTTGAGATCCTCGACTCGCGCGACGCCACGCGTCCGCGCGCGTCGCTCTGGAGCGTCGTCAACGCCACACGCTCGGCCATGGGAGGCCGGATGCTACGCCAGTGGCTCACGCGTCCGTTGAAAGTGCGCGACGCGATCTTCGATCGCCACGATGCCGTCGATGAACTGACCCGTTCGCGCGCCATCCTCGAAGTGATGACGCAGCGTTTGTCAAAGATTGCCGACCTCGAACGGCTGGCTTCGCGCGTCACGCTGCGCAGCGCCACGCCGCGCGAATGCCTCACGCT
Source organism: Thermoanaerobaculia bacterium (assembly GCA_036264035.1). GTDB lineage: Bacteria > Acidobacteriota > Thermoanaerobaculia > Gp7-AA8 > Gp7-AA8 > JADGNZ01. Next base: position 715 of record DATART010000269.1, read on the forward strand.
GGCCGACTCGCTGCTGATGGTCGACGACTTGCGGACGTCGATGGCTCCGCTGAACGGACCGTTGTTGAAGCGACTCCGCGATGCACTCGATCCCGTTCCGCCGGTCGTCGACCGCATCGCCGCGACGCTGGCCGACAATCCGCCGCTGAATCTCCGCGACGGCGACGCGATCAAAGCCGGCGTCGATGCCGAGCTCGATGAATTGCGCGCCATCGCCCGCGACTCGAAATCGATCCTCGTCGAGATCGAAACGCGCGAACGCGAACGCACCGGCATCGGCTCGCTCAAGGTGCGATTCAACTCCGTCTTTGGCTACTACATCGAAGTCTCGAAAACGAACCTCGCCAAAGTCCCCGACGACTACATCCGCAAACAGACGCTGGTCAACGCGGAGCGCTTCATCACGCCCGACCTGAAAATTTTGGAAGAAAAGATCGTCGGCGCCGAGGAGAAGGCGATCGTCATCGAGGAACGGCTGTACGGAGAGTTGCTCGAAAACGTAGCGAAGATGACGGGCGCGATTCTGGCGACGGCGCGCGCGGTTGGGCAGGTCGATGCGCTGTCGTCATTGGCCACGATCGCGGTGCGGCATCGCTACGTGCGCGCGTCGCTGTCCGAGGTTGCTGAGATCTGCATCGAGGACGGCAGACATTCCGTCATCGAGGCCATCGCCTCCGACCGATTCATCCCCAATCACACGAACGTCGAACGCGACCGCAACGGAATCCAGATCATCACCGGACCGAACATGGGCGGAAAGTCAACGTACCTTCGTCAGGTCGCGCTCATCGTTCTGCTCAACCAGATCGGCAGTTTTGTTCCCGCCGCGACCGCCCGCCTCGGCATCTTCGACCGCATCTTCACGCGCGTCGGCGCGTCCGACCAGCTCGCGCGCGGCGAGTCGACGTTCATGGTCGAGATGCACGAGACGGCGAACATCCTCAACAACGCCACCGATCGCTCACTCATCATCCTCGACGAGGTCGGCCGCGGCACGGCTACGTTCGACGGCCTGTCGCTGGCGTGGGCGATCATCGAATACATCCACGACACGCCCTCCCGCGGCGGCATCACTCTCTTCGCCACGCACTATCACGAAGTCACAGACCTGGCGAAGACGAAGCCGCGCGTCGCGAACTACAGCGTGGCTGTGAAGGAGTGGAACGAGCAGATCATCTTCCTGCGCAAAGTCGTGGAAGGGGCGGCCGACAAGAGCTACGGAATCCAGGTCGCGAAACTGGCCGGCATCCCGCGCTCGATCACCGATCGCGCGCGGGAGATCCTGACGACGCTGGAGCGCAAGGAACGCGACGTCGTCGCCGAAACGCAGAAACGAACGCCTTCCACCGCACAACTCTCTCTCTTCGGCGGCGCACAACTCGAAGTGCTCGATGAGTTGCGCGGATTGGCGATCGACACGCTGTCGCCGATCGAAGCGCTGAACGTGCTCGACCGGATGCAGCGCAAGGTTCGGTAAGGGCGTCACCACAGAGGCACAGAGAAACCCTCTGTGTCTCTGTGGTCAAAAAACTTCGCACGAATCCCGCATAATCTCCCGTCATGCACAAGCCTCTCATCGGCATCGGCTCGGACGTCCTTCAGAAGCAGGGTGAACGCGATCGCGCCTTCGTCTACACGACCTACATCGAATCGCTCAAACGCGCCGGCGCGGTGCCGGTGCTCATTCCGCCGCAGCCGGAGAATGCGGCTGACCTCGCCGAGACGCTCGACGGCATCCTGCTCGCCGGCGGCGACGATTGCGATCCCGCCGAGTATGGCGAGGAGAAGCATCCGAGCTGCGAGCCGATGGATCCGCGCCGGCAGAAAAACGACGTCGGCCTCGCCAGACTGGCGCGCAAGCGCGGCATCCCGACGCTCGGCATCTGCCTCGGCGTGCAGGTGATGAACGTCGCCGCCGGCGGCACGCTCATTCAGGACATCGGCTCCGCGATCGATACCGACATCGATCACGCCAGCGAGCCGAGCGACCGCCACCGCCACGACGTCCACGTCGACTCCTCGACGAAGCTCGGATCGATCCTCCGCGATCAGGAGTTCAACGTGAACTCGTCGCACCATCAGGCCATCGGCCGCGTCGCCGATGGCCTGCGCGTCACCGCCAAAGCGCCCGACGGAGTCGTCGAAGGACTCGAAGATCCGTCGCATCCGTTCTACGTCGGCGTGCAGTGGCATCCCGAAGACATGCCGGAAGAATCGTCGGCGTCAGCGATCTTTGGCGCCTTCGTCGAAGCAGCGCGCCAGTACGGGCGCGAAAAGGAAAACGCAGCCGCGGATTTGTCACCGGTCGGTGCCGCGGCTTCGGAATAGCGACTTTCCCGGTGCCGTTTGCGACCGGCGAACGGGAGGATTCACGTGAAACGGATTGCTCTGCTCGCCGCGGTTGCGCTGCTGTTCGTCCAGCAAGCCTCCGCGTCGCCGTGGCTCAAAGACATCGCCTCGGCGCAGAAAGCCGCGAAGGAAAAGAACCAGCTCATCTTCGTTGACCTCTTCGCTGACTGGTGCGGCTGGTGCCATCGCTTCGAGCAGGAAGTGATCCCTTCGCAGAGTTTCCAGAACGCCACCGACAAGATGGTCCTGCTCCGCCTCAATACCGAGGACGGGAAGGACGGCACAAGGTTCGCGCGCGATTTTTCGGTGAACTCGCTTCCGACGTTCCTCGTGCTCAACAAGGATCTGATGATCGCGGGCATCATCAAAGGCTATGCGCCGCCCAAGGACTTCGCGGCATCGCTTGGTGACGCCGAGGTCAAGTACAACGATTTCATGAAGCGCGTGAACGACGAGGATTCGATCTCGAAGGACTACGCGAAACGCTTCGCGCTGGCGAAGGAGTTCGAGTCGCGCGCCGCCTACGTCCAGAGCGAAACGCGGCTGAAGAAACTCGTCAGCGAGCCGGGCATCCCGGCCACCGTTCGGGATGACGCCTACTTCGAGCTCGCGTTGAATCAGATCCTGCAGAAGAAGTTCGTCGACGCAAAGGCAACGCTTGCAAAGTTCGCCACGCTGCAGAACAAGGGCGACGCCTACGAGCGCTCGCGGCTACTGATCGGCGACATCTACCTTCAGACCGGCAACGTCCCGGCGGCGCTCGACGAGTACAAGGCGTTCAAGGCGAAGTATCCGAACTCCGCGTACACCGGCAACATCAACATGATGATCGCGAACCTCGAGCGCCAGCTCGGCGGCCCGCGGAAGCAATAATTGAAAAGCGAAATGTTGAATGTTGAGTGTTCAATGTTGAATTTTGAATGGAAGTCC
>DATART010000314.1:0-9165 GCA_036264035.1 Thermoanaerobaculia bacterium
CTTCTTGAACGAGTAGCCGTACTGCTGCAGATCGAGGTTGTTGAGCAGCGCGCCGAGGACGGGAATGTTGCTCTGGCGAAGCCGCTCGGCGGCACGCTGCACGATGTCGCGCGGCGTCTGTCCGCCGTGCACGCAGAGCACGACCCCGTCGGCATTCGCGGCGAGGACGATGGAATCGGTTACGGCCATTACCGGCGGCGAATCGAAGATGACGAAGGCAAACTTCGCACGGATCTCGTGGATGAGGTGCTTCATCCGGTCCGAGCCGAGGAGTTCGGACGGATTGGGAGGCGTCGGTCCGGACAGAATCAGCGAAAGGTTCGGAACCTGCGTGTCCTGAATGACGTCCTGAAGGGGAATGTTCGCGGCCAGGTAGTTGACCAGGCCGAGGTTCATCTTGCCGCGGAAGACCTTCTGCAGCCGCGGGCGGCGCAGGTCGGCGTCGATCAGCAGGACCGGCTTGCCCATCTGCGCGAGGACGGTGGCCAGGTTGACGGACGTCGTGGTCTTCCCTTCGCGGGCGAAGGTGGACGAGATCACGATCACTTTCGGCGAGCTGGCGGATGCAAGCAGCAGCGACGTGCGGAAGGCGCGATACGCCTCGGCGATGGCCGACCGTGAGTCGCTGTGCGGGAGCAGATCGATGCCGGCCTGCGAATCTGCGGCCTCCGTCACCGGACGAAGACGCGCCGTTCCCCGTCCATAACCATAGCCGTATCCGTAGCCGCCGCGGCCGGCGGAATTCGCCGACGGAATGACGCCGAGCGATGCGAACTTCGTGACGCGTTCGAGCTCCTCGGGCGTCTTGATCGAGCGGTCCATGTACTCGAGGAAGAAGATCGCAGCGAGTCCGAGCACCACGCCTAGCGGGAAGGCGCTCTGCAGGTTCTTCTTCATCGTGACGTTAAACCGGCCGGTGGGAAGGTCGGCGTGATCGACGATATGAATGTTGTTGGACGACGTCGACCCGCGCAGCCGCGCCGTGACCTCGGTCTCGTTCTGGCGCTTCTCGAGTTGTTCGAGCAGCGATTGTTTCGACGCCAGCGAGTTCGTCAGATCGGTGAAGCGCGCGGCGCTGGTATTGATGTCCATCGTCTCGCGTTTTTGCGTGCCGAGCGCCGCGAGCATCTGGTTTTCATTCTGCTGCGCCGCGACGAGGTCGCGATGCGCGGCGTCTTTGGCGCGCTCGAACGCCGCGTTGATGGCCGCCGTGCGCGCCTGATGCGTCTTGTCGATGGAGTTCTTCATCAACACCATCTCGGGATAGTCGGGTTTGAACGTCGTGAGTTTCTGTTGGTAGTCGCGCGTCTTTCGCGACTCTTCTTCCGTGAGCTGGGCCACGAGCGAGTCCGTGCTGGTGACCGACTCAGGATTGGCGCGCACCAGCGAGTCGTAGGCATTCTGCTTTTCGACGCGGGCGGTGGTGGCGTTCTGCAGGTCCGCGTTGAGCTTCATCAGTCGCTGGTACGGAATGCTGCTCGCGTCGGCGGTGGAGATGATGCCCTTGCTCTCGCCGTACTGCTGCAGTTCCTTTCGTGTCGCCTCGATGTCGGCGCGGATCTGCGCGATCTGCCGATCGAGAAAATCGCTGGCCTGCTTGACCGATTCGAATTTTTTCTCGTTGTTGAGCCGGATGAACGAGTCGCCCACGCCTTCCGCGATCTTCTGAGCCAGTCGCGGCGAGGTGGAGACATAGCCGACGTCGACGAGCGACGTCGCTCGTACCGGAACGACCTCGAGCGGACCGACGACCGCGCCGGCCATCTGCGAACGGATCTGCGCGATCTGCGCGGGCGTCTTGCCGTTGATCCCGGCCGGATAAAACTCGGGATCGCTCAACAGCTTCTGGTCTTCGATGACTTTCTCGCCGAGGCCGCGGCTCTTCAGGAGCACGTATTGCGTCTGGAGGAACTCCTGGTCCGACGCCGCGATGCCGAACAGATCATCGACGGTGAGTTGGTTCGGATTCTCGCGCTCGATCTGGATCTGAATGTTCGACTTGTACAGCGGCTTGGCGAATTCGCTGGCGAGGTACGTCCCCAACATCACCACCACAACGATCGACAGAGCGACTTTCCATCGCTTGTAGATGATGTTCCAGTAATGGGAGAGATGGACTTCCTGCGTGTTCAGGTCCATGCGTGATGGTAACCGGTAACCGTTGCAACGGCTTCAAAAGCACAGACACGATTGTCTGTGCCGAAACAATCAGAAGAAGCTTTCCCTGATGACGATGCGGTCGCCGTCCTGCAACACAACGTCGTTCTGGCGGCCGTCGATAATCTTCTTGAAGTCGTATTTGAACGTCTTCTCGGCTCCGTTGACGACACGTTTCAGGATGACTTGATTCGAGGCGCGGTCGGTCGGTCCCCCGGCGGCGGCCAGAGCTTGCAACAGCGTCGGGGTCTGCGAGCGCCGGAACTGCACGCTGCCGGGGTGCATCGTTTCGCCGAGGACGTAAATGTTGATCTGGCTGTCGATGGGAACGTTGATGACGTCATTCGGACGCAGCGGAAGATTGAGATCGGGATTGCCATTGACCATCAGGTCGTCGATATCGATGCTGATCTGTTCGGTCAGCCCGTTCGCCGCCGTGCGCAGGACGTAAAGCGAACGCCCATAGCCGCTCGCGAGACCGCCGGCCTGCGTGATGGCCTGGATGAGCGAGATGTTTCCTGTGATGCCGACCGGCCCAGGCCGCGTGACGGCGCCGATCACCGAGATCGGTTTGCTGTGTGCTTCGAGCACGGTCACAGAGACGTCAGGCTTGTTGATGTATTTCTCGAGCATCGTTTTGAGCCGCGCCTCGAGATCGCTCGGCGTCAAGCCGGAAACTTCAAATTTGCCGAGCAACGGCATGGTGATGCGGCCGTCATCGCCGACGGTGGTCTTCGTGTTGAGGCTGGCATCCTGAAAAACTTTCACTTCGATGTAGTCGCGGGGGCCGATCGGGGCATCGCTCGCGCTCGGCGCATTTTCGCCCAGCATCGTGGCTGGCGGTACCTGCGTCTGCGCGAGTACCGGCTGCGCCAGAGCGGCAACGATCAGCATCGCGGCCGTGAATGTGAGATAGGAGATACGCTTCATTGAAATCATTCCAACGCTAGTGCCGCTGCGCCATGTTTCAGGAGCAGCGGCGAGAAAAGAAAACCCTCGTCGCTATCGGACCGGTACGCATCGTAAGCGCGGGTTGTCATCTCGCCGTCCCGTTGATGTGAAACTTTCATCAAAACGGCCCCTCGTTCAGGAGTTTGAGTAGTTATTGTGATCGACCTTACGGCGTAAACGACAAGCGGAACAGGACTCGTATTCCTTTGTCCTCATTGATGCCGAAGTTGGAAGTTCGATCGACGTAACCGATATCGAGACCGCCGCGAAGGTGCGCGAACCCGTACGTAAAGCCGATCGAGGGGAAGCTGAATACATCGCGACGCTTGAGAAAGCCGTGCGGACCGAGAACCGGCACGTCGTAGAGATCGCGGCCGATCGCGTACTGCGCGGTCAACGTCAGGCGGCGAGTCGCGTCCCAGGCCAGAGAGGTGCTGAGCCGATCGGCGATGTAGTAGTTGTTGGCGGTGAAAACGGAGAAGTCGAGATCGCGTGACGCGGCGATGGTTCCCGTGGTCGAGCGGCCGAATTTCTTGTTGGACGTGATATTGCCGAGGGCGCCCTGGAAGTTGTGTTGGGTGGGATCGACAAAATCCAGCTTGCCGGCGCCCGCCTCAACCCGCGTCACCGTGCGGCCGCTGTCATGGACGAAGCCGCCTCCGATGAAGGAACGCCGGCCATCCTTGTAGCTCGCATGGTTGAAGGAGTAGTCGCTGAACTCGCCGGTGAGGAACAGCGATGTGAGGGGGAAGGTCTTGTGATTGACCGCGATCCGGTAGTTGTGTCCGGTTCGGTCAAGCAGCTCCACGTGGACCAGATCGGGTTGAATCTTATCGAGCGGATACGAGGTCTTGATCGCGGCTGCATTGAATGTCGCGCTGGTACGGCTCGAGTACTTCAGCTCGCCCGTCACGCCGTAGTTCGTAGCACGCTCCGACAGAAGGCGGGCGATCTCGGCGACGTCGGCGCGGAGCTGATCGGCGTTCTCGGCGTAAACATCGAGGTAGAGGTGATTCAGAAGGTATTGCGCGTCTGCCCGGGCTTTGTATCCGAACGCATCGCGCTTGCCGCCGCGCTTGAAAAAGCTCCACTCAGGACGGACATCGATCGAGTAAATCGTCTTCTTGGATGGAACGATGTAGAGGCGGGTCGGTGCCTGGACACCGAAGCGGAATCCGGACTGCCGGTCGGCGGTCGGAACGTAGAAACTGGAGTCGTAACCGATGTCCGAGAGCTGGAAGGTGCTGAGCAGGTAGAACGGGCCGTGGTGGAAATGCGCTTTGCGCAGATCGCTGGCGATCTCCTGGCTTGCAGAGAACTGGCGTTCACGGTCGCGAAGACCGTTCTGCGCCGAGAGGCCGCGCGCGCAGGCACACAAAACCAGCGCGACGATCAGAAGCCGCTTTCCTTGCCCCACGAACCCTCCCATAGCCATCACGTAAGATTCGGACCGCTCTGATGTTAGCACGGGCCTCTACAATGAGCCGATGCGGAACGCAGTGGAGCTTGCCCTGTTCGCGGCGCTTCTGGCGTTTCTCGTCTGGGTCCCGATGCCGTTTGGATCGGCCAGCGATGCCTCGCAGCCGGCGCTCATCCTGCCGCCGCTCCTGATCTGTTGCGCCGCTGCGCTGCTGCGCGCCGCGCGTAAGGAGCCGTTGGTGATGACGCGTCCCGGCCGCATCTGGACCATCGGCGGTGTTCTTTTCGCGCTCATCATCGCGCTGCAATTACTGCCGTTACCGGCTGGTCTCCTGAGACTGATCTCCCCACAATCCGCGGCGATATGGTCACGTGCGGGATACGCAGCTTCGCTCGCGGGCGTCGATTCGCGAGCGTTTCATCCAATCAGCGTCGACGCCCATCACACGGCGCTGCACTTCTATCGCGTGCTGGCCTATTTCGCCGCATTCCTCTCCGCCATGCTCCTCGCGCGCGACACGGCGCGGCGCCTCGTGTTCGCCGCGGCTCTCGCATGTACCGGCGTCTTCGAGGCGCTCTACGCCGTGCACGAGGCGGCCCTCGGCCGCTACGCGATCTGGGGCTGGAAGAACACCCTCATCTTCGGACGTGCAAGCGGCACCTTCGTCAATCCCAATCACTTCGCGCATTACGCGGCGATCGTGTTGCCGATGGCGCTCTACGTTTCCGCCTACGCGTGGCATACCGCGGCGCCGGTGGGCGCTACGTTCGGACGCCGATTCGTGAAACTCGTTGAAACCCGCTTCCTGCCCTTCGCGTTCGGCCTGCTCGCCGCGCTTGGCTGCGTTACCGCGGTACTGATGTCGGAATCGCGTGGAGCGCTGCTCGCACTGATCGGCGGATTCGCGATCGTCGGTGCGATGGCCAGCGATAAAAAGAACGCGGCGCTCCGGGCGATTCTGATCATCGTCGCGCTGTCCGCCGCGATAGTTGCCGTTGCCGTCGTGCTCCGCCGCCCCGGGACGGTCACGCGCTTCGAGACCAGCGAGGCGTCACAGGTCGTTACGCGCCGCGACTCAATGATTGCCGGCTTCAAAATCTGGGAGATGTTCCCGCTCTTCGGCAGCGGAGCTGGAACGTATCCCGACGTCGTCCTGAGCACGCGCGCGACCTCCGGCGACACGCTGGCCAATCACTCCCACAATGACTACGCCGAAATCCTGGCCACGACCGGCGCCGCCGGCTTCATCGTCTCGTTCGTCGCTCTCCTGGGCGGTTTCGCGGCACTCATGCGCAACACGTTCGGTCCCGCGGGCGAGCCGATGAGCTGGCGTCGCCGTGCGTTCAAAGCGGCCGCGCTGACCAGCATCGCCATCGCGATGATTCACGCGCTCGTCGACTTCAACTTTTTCATCCCCGCCAATCCGATCACGCTTGCCGCGATCGCGGGCGCGGCGGTCGTCGCTAGAGAGTCGTGACGCCGCTGATACGCAGCCGCCGCACGCCGCCGTTGCGCGTGACGGGGTTGGCCAGTACGACTTCCACGCGATGCGTGCCGGGATTGCCGACAGGAACGATGAAGTCGCGTTTCGCGCCCACCTCTCCCTCGCCGCGCCGCACGTCATCGACATACACCTCAGCGTATGCCGGAACGTTGTCCGTTTCTGCCGTCTCGATGTTCAGGGAGATGGCGTGGTTGGCCTCGATGTTCCGCCATGCGCGGTAGCAGATGTTGTTTCCGCAGAGTTCCTGCCAATCGGATTCGACGACCGGCAGGCGGCGAGGATCGGCGTTGGCCAACTCAATCTGCGCCGCCACATTGTTCTCGCCGAGTTTGCGCGCCAGGCGGATTCTGGTGGCGTCGGAGGCTGCTCCTTGCCTGTGCGTGACCAGTTCGAGGCCGTCGAGCGGCTCGAGATTGTGACGCAACGCGTAGTCGACCACGGAATCGATGATGACCGGCCTGCCGGGTACTTCATCCAGCGGACGGCGATGCAGCTCGTCGAGAAGCGCAACGATCAGCGGCTCGGAATCTGCGCGGTACGGCGGATCGGGGAAGTGCGCGATCAGATCGGCGGGCGAGCTGCTGCGCGCGCGGGCAGTGAAGTCCTCCAGGCGCTCGCGCTGCAGGTCCTCGCGCAGTTTTCGGTAGTCCTCGAACAATCCATTTCGGAGTGCCAGCGAAATGAGGATTCCGGTCGCATACTCGTTGCGCGGCCGCGAGCGTTCCAGCATCGTCAGATCGCCGGTCAACTCAAACAGCGGCTGGGCCATGCGCGCGAACCTGGCCTCATCCGCGAGCAGCGGCGCGTAGACGGTCAGCACATCCTGCCGGTCTTTAGGCGACAGCTCCTGCCAGTGAAAAAACGCGGCGCGCGCGAATGAACTCGCCGGCCCCGGCCTCTCCGGCGCAAGGTGCGACGCATCGTCATACGCCGCACGCCAGAGCTGAATGCGCTTGTCGGACGGCGAGTCGAGCGAGACCTCGGTCAATAGTGTCGCCGCTTCCCAGTCGGTCGGATGGCGCGCCAAGCGGGAAGCGAGCGCTGTTGCGCCCGTGGGCAGAGCCGGCGATCCGATCTCGGGCGGTCGCACAAAGAAGAGCAACGCCGAGCCGGCCATCACCATCGCAACGACGATGAGGAACACCCGCGCGCCGCGTCCGTTCACGTCAGGATGCGTTCCCATGCCGCAAGAGCGATGTGAGGCGCGAACCGTTCCTCGTACAGACTCCGGCCGCGCAGACCCATCTCCCGCGCGCGGCCGCGATCGTTCGCCAACTCGCGGATGCGCCGTACGAGATCGTCGTCGTCTCCCTGTTCGATGACGAAACCACAGTCATTTTCCCGGATGATACGCGCCAGCGCTCCATCGGCCGCGCCGATGAACATCACCGGCCGCGCAACCGCCAGCACGCCGTAGAACTTACTCGGCACGATCAAGCCTTCGAGCTCGGGACGCAACGTAACCAGATGCGCGTCCGCCGCCGAGAGACTTTCGCTCAACTGTTCGCGCGGCGCGTATCCACAGAAACGAACATTCGGCAATTGCCTCGCCCGGATCACCTCGGCTTGTGCGCCGCCGCCGGTGATGACGAATTCGATCGCGTCATCGTTCCTCAACGTCTCCATTGCGGCGAGCATCGTCGCGGCGTCGTGAGCGCGGCCGAGGTTGCCGGAGTAGCCGATCACCAAGCGGGAGTGGGGAACGTCGATGGGATGGAGCGCCGCATCGGCCCAGTTGTGGATCACCACTGCCTTCGGGAGGCGTTCCGCCATCCGGTCGGCGAGTGCGACGTTCACCTTCGCACGGCGCAGCGACCAATCACGGATTCCACGGAGCCATCCCGCACCACGCATGCCGAGGGCCTCAGCAACATCGGGGAAAAGGTCCTGCGTCCAGTTGATCAGCGTTGCGCCGCGCAGCATTGCCGCGAGCGCGGCGATGACCGAAATGAGCGGTGGATCGGTGAGCGCGACGATCGTCGCGCCGCGTCGGCCGCGCCGAAGCAGCGCGAAAAATGCACTGACGTAGAACGTCGCGTAGTCGAGAGCGCGGCCCGGCAGAAATCCGCGTCCGAATCTCGTCGACCAGACCCGGTGCACCTTCACACCGCTCACCGTCTCGTGTGACGGCAGCTTCGCCGCGGCATCTTCGTATCGCTGCCGGCTGGTCACCACCTCCACGTCCCATCCGCGCGTTGCCAGATGAAACGCGAGATCGGAGAGCATCTGACTTGTTGCAGAATGATCGGGATGAAAGTAGCGGTTCACGAAGACGACGCGCGCGGACATGCTCCATGGATTATGGAGCGAACAGGCCTCGGAGCGATTCTCATCGCCGGCCTCGCTCTTCGTGCCGCCGTGATCGCGTTCACCACCGGCACGAGCGATCTATGGCTGTGGGATACCTTTTCAAGGGCGCTGGATCAGTACGGTCTTGGCGCGTATGCACACGTCGCCAGGTTGAATCATCCGCCGCTGGGCGCGTTTCTGGTCTGGACGCTCTATAAACTCGGCCCGCTCGGCATTACGTTGCGGGCGTTTCAGGCGTTGGCCGACGTCGCCACATCCTTCTCCATCTATCAAATCGCGGAGCGTCTTAATGTGGAACCGCGGTTCGCCGCCGGCCTTTATTTCTTATCGCCAGTAGCCATTTTGACGTCGTGTTTCTTCTGCAATACTGATTCGACGCTCGTTGCATTGATCGTTGCTGCCGTGCTTATGCTGATCACTCGGCGCTACACACTCGCCGGAGCGCTTTTGGCCTGCGCGTGCGGCATCAAGATCGTGCCGATTCTCGCATTCCCGCTTTTCTTTCTCGCCGCAAGAGAAGGGCGTCTCCGCGTTACAGCCGCATTTGCCATTCTGTCAGGCATCATTTTCCTTCCCGTTCTCGCGTACGCGCCCGTGAGTTTCATTCATAACGTAGTCGGCTATCGCGGCTCGGGCGAGATGTGGGGATTGGCGCTGCCGGCTACCGTCGGAGGTGCAGCGGCCACAGTGCTCGGTCTTACGGGCCTTCGGGCTCTGCTCTATCACCTTGGTGATGTGTATATCGCCGTTACGCGCTATTGCGTCGTCGCCATTGTGGCGCTGGTTACGTGGATTGGCCGCAATGTCGATGCGGCCCGTTTCC
>DATART010000351.1:0-6536 GCA_036264035.1 Thermoanaerobaculia bacterium
CAGCGTGCCGAGCAGAATGACCAGCGACGCGCGCGGAACGCCGGCTACGCCTTTCGACGTCAGCATCAGCGTGAGCATCATGACGATCTGCTGCGTCCATGTGAGATGGATGCCGGCGGCCTGGGCGACGAAGATCGAGGCGAGCGCGAGGTAGAGCGTCGTACCGTCGAGGTTGAAGCTGTAGCCGGTAGGAAGGACGAATCCGACGATGCGGCGCGGGACGCCGAGGCGCTCCATGTTCTCCATCGCCTTCGGCAGCGCGGATTCGGAGGAGGTCGTGGCGAAGGCGATCGTGGCGGGAACTTTCACGGCGCGGAAGAAGTCGCGCAGGGGGACGCGGAAGAGGAGCGCGACCGGCAGCAACACGCAGAGAAGGAAGACGACGAGCGCGCCGTACAGCGTCATCACGAGCATGCCGAGGTTGCGCAGGACTCCGAGGCCGGCGTGGCCGACAGTATTGGCCATGGCGGCACCGACTCCGACCGGCGCGAACTTCATGACGAACTCGGTGAAGCGAAACATGATGTCGGCGAGCGACTCGCACCATTGAACGACCGGCCGCGCTTTTTCGCCGATCGAGGTGACGGCCAGCGCGAATAGCACGCTGAAGACGACGATCTGCAGGACGTCGCCGTCGGCCATCGCTTTCAGGATCGACGCGGGCGCGAGGTGCGCGATGATGTCGCCGAATTTCTGCGGCTTTGCGGGCGGGTCGGGGGCAGTCAGGCCTTTGCCGACAGCGTCGGCCGCTTGCGATGCCTTCGCGGCCGCGGTGGCGCTGTCGCCGCGCGCCGCTGCGTCAGACGATTCTTTCGACAACTTCGCCGCGCGGTCGGCGAGTACGGCTTTGTTCTCCTCGGTGTGCACGCCGGCGAGCGAAACGCCGACGCCGGGCCTGGTCAGATTGACCGCGCCGAGGCCGATGAAGAGCGCGAATGTGGTGACGATCTCGAAGTAGAGCAGCGCTTTGAATCCGATGCGGCCGACTTGTCGAATATCGCCGGTGCCGGCGATCCCGATCACCAACGTCGAGAAAATCAGCGGCGCGATGATCGATTTGATCAGGTTCAGAAAAAGCAGCGACAGCGGCCGCAGCGCTGTTCCGTACGCCGGCCAGAGCCAGCCGATGAGCACACCGATCGCCAGACCGATGAAGATCTTCTGCGTGAGCGAGACTTTCGGAAGTGCCATGTGCGCGGAAGTGTAGGGGACGAATGGCGCGAGTACAATCGCCGCGTTCGCCACAACCATGAAGCGCGGATGTCTGGTCAGCCTTCTGATCCTGGCCGCCTGTTTCGGCGGCTACTGGTACGTATTGCACGGACATGTCGAGCCGCCCGCGTTCTGGTGGGCGACGGGCGTGGCCAGCTTCTTCATGTGGATCTCCGTTTCGTCGCTGCAGGGGGCGGTGGCGTCGGCGCGCGATGCGATGCGCGTGTCGAGTGAGTCGTCGTTCGGCGGCTTTGGCGGCGAGCAGTTCGACGACGACGCGATGGCGACGGTGGTGGGCCATATACGCGCGGTCGGAGCGAGTCTGCGCGCGCCGTTCTCAGGCAAGGCGGCGCTTCTCTACAGCTACGACATCGATCACGTCTCGCGCGGGCCAAAGGACAGCAGCAATGTGATGGACTACTCCGGTTTTGCCCTCGCGCCGTGCGCCATCGATTCGCCGCACGGATCGGTACGAATCTTCGGATTTCCGATGCTGGAAGGATTTCCGAAGATCTCTTATGACACCGCTGAAGGGCGGACCAACGCCTCGGCATATCTCGAGGCGACGGCGCTGAAGGACATGCAGGGCTTTCATCCCGGCACGATCTTCCACGAAGTTAAAGATCTGCTGACCGATGACGACGGCCAGTTCCGCAAGGACTGGAAGATGACCGAGGACCGCGATCTGACGGACAAGCATCTGCACGAGCAGATTGTGGCGCCGGGCGACCAGGTCTGCGCGATTGGACGCTGGTCGGCGGCGAAACACGGCCTCATCCCCCCGGCCGGCGGCGTCATCCGCCTGCTGCAAGGCGATCCGCAGAAGGTCGTGAGCGGCTTGTGGCGCAAAACGATCGGCAACTTGATCGGAGCGCTGATCGTCGGCGCGATCGTGAACGGCGCCGTCTACACGCTGCTGCAGGTGGCGGCCGGGAAATCGAAACTTTTCGCGGATACGCCGGTGGCGAAGCATTCGATCCACCGCGACGAAATGGTCGACGCGGTGAGCAACGGCAATGTGGCGGCGGTGCAGAAATTGTTCGAGAACGGCACCGGCGCCGACGTCCGCGACAGCGGCGGCCGCACGACGCTCGCCGTCGCGCAGGACGGCGCGATGGCGCGATGGCTGATCGCGCACGGCGCGGACGTGAACGCCGCCGACGGCGACGGACAGACGGTGCTCATGCAACAGGCCGGCGCCGGCCGGGCCGACGTCGTTCGCGCGCTCGTGAACGCGGGCGCGAAGCTGGACACGGTCAGCACGAAATGGCATTCAACGGCGCTGACGCAAGCGCTCGACGCAGAGAAGATGGACGTGGTGCGCATCCTCCGCGACGCGGGCGCGAAAGACGATACGGTCACGGAGACGCGGCTTAGTAGTCACGAGCCGTGAGTTGGGAGAAGGGGAACGGGTTCACGCGGAGACGCGGAGAGGCGGAGAAAAGCAGAGAGAGCCACCTCCTAAACTCCGCCTCTCCGCGTTCTCCGCGTGAACCCGTTCCCATGGGATCACACGGCGATCGCGGTCGCATCCCCGTTCGCGGCCAGCGTCACTTCACCCGAGGCGACTACATCGTCGAGCGACTGACGGATGCGCTGGATCAGCGTCTCAGGATCGCGGCTGTCGCCGGAGATGACGCCGACGGCGCGATTGCGGCCGGCGTGTTTGGCGGCGTAGAGGCAAGTGTCAGCGGCGTCGAGCACCTCCTGCCATCCGAAGTGCGTGCGGTGGCGCGGCAGGAAGGGGAACGGAGCGAATCCGATCGAGCAGGTCAGGCGGAGAGAGGTCGTGCGCCGTCCGACGACGAAGGCGTGGCCGGCAATTGCGCCGCGAATACGTTCCGCGATGGCCGCCGCTTCGTGACGCGATGAGTTTCGGGCCACGAGCAGGAACTCCTCGCCGCCCCAGCGCACGAGCGTGTCGGTGTCGCGCATGGTGGTCTTCAGCAGCTCGTGGATGTCGACGAGCACACGATCGCCGGCAGCGTGGCCGAATCGGTCATTGATCTCTTTGAAACGATCGAGATCGAGGAGGAAGAAGAGCAGGTCCGCGTTTTCGCGCGTCGGATCGATCCCGCTCCGCGACAGCGACTCATGCCGCCGCAGTGCGTCGGCCATGTACTCAGGCATGCAGAGATCGAGGTAGCGCCGGTTCTTCATGCCCGTCAGCGCGTCAGTCACGCTCAGGTCCATCAGACGTGTATTCACGTCAGCCAGTTCGTGCGTCCGTTGCGCGACGAGCGCTTCGAGCTCGCGGTTGCGGCGGCGGAGGAGCGCTACTCGCGCGCGGTGCGCGAGGACGATGAGCGCGAGCATTGCCATGATCGCCAGCGCGCGCGCCCATTTCGTCTGCCACCACGCAGGCGTGATCGTGAACGGCACTGACACGGGTGCGCTCCACGCTCCGGGCCGTAGCCGCGCGCGAGCCTCGAAACGGTACTGTCCCGGAGCGAGCATCGCGTAACGCACGTCGCGCGAAACAGCGGGGCGCCATTCGTCTTCCAGTCCGAACAAGCGGACCTGATACTCGATCAAATCCTGTTTGAGATAGGTCAGCGCCGCGAACGATGCGGTGAAGTCGTGCTTCGCGCCAATGGCCGCGGACGTGATGCGCACCGGCGGCGGTTCCACGCGCGGCGCGTCGGGACGCGGCACGTAGTGGCTGAAGCCGGAGCTCGTGCCGAGGAACACCTCGCCATCCGGCTGCGCAAGGAAGGCCATGGCGTCGACGTCGTCGCCGGCCAGGCCGTCGGCCATGCCGAGGTGCTCGATGAGCGGCCCGTTCAAAAGATCGACGCCGACGCCCGTGCCGACCCACAGCCGCCGATTCGCGTCCTCCCCGACCAGAAAGATTTTGCTGGCAGAAAGTCCGCGGCTGGCGTCGAGGTGATCGATGACGTGCATTGCGGCGCCGCCGTCGATCGAGAAACGAACCATACCCAGCGGTTCGAAATACGTCGCCAGAAAACCACCGGACGCCGTCTCCATGATGTACGCGGCGTGGTTGTGCGCGAGGCCGTCATGCGTCGTGTAGCGCCGCCAGATTCCGTGATCGAGGCAAGCGATTCCGTGCTCGCCGGCAGCCCATAGACGTCCTTGGGAATCGAGCATCAGCCAGCGGAAAGTTTCGTCCGAGGTGCCGCTGGCTACGGCGATGCGCGAGAAGTGGTCCTCATTCTTCGCCTTGCGCAAAAGTCCTCCGCCGCGCGTCGCGGCCCAGAGCGCGCCATCGTTGTCGCGAATGAGTTTGAGAACGGTGCGGCCCGCGACGGGATACGTGCGGATGTCGCTGCCGCTGCCGACGCGTAACACTTCGGCGGGACTGCCTGCCATCCAAAGAGTACCGTCGGCTTCTTCGACGACAGATCGAATCTGATGTCCGGCGGTGCCGGAAACGGTCTCCCATCCGGTTGGCGTCGAACGCGCCAGGCCGAGGTCGGTGCCGACGAGCAGGCGGCCGGCGCGGTCCCAGAGGAAGCACCAGATCACGGCGTTCGGAAGTCCGGAGCGGCGATCGTAGGTAGTCAACTCGCCGCGGCCGAGCATTCGATGTACGCCGAGGCTGGCGATCCAGATGGAGCCTTCGCGATCTTCGAGAACGTCGCGCGCCCACTCGACCGGCAGCCCTTCTCTCGCCCCGATGACGCTCCAGCCGCTGCCGTCATGCATCGCCACGCCGCGGTCCGTCGGCACCCAGAGGTTGCCGCGGCGATCGACGTCGAGGTAGCCGCTGGTGCTCGTTGCCGGGAGCGCGCGGCTCTCGTCGTGAAAGGCGGATTCGTTTTCCGCTTTCGACCAGAGGTGGGCGGCCGAGCGCGCCCAGATCGTGTGCTGACGATCGACGACGATGGCGTCGATGCGCTCGTTGCCGGGATTCGGCCAGAAGGTCCAGGAGCCGTTCGCGAAACGTCCGATGCGATTCGCCGAGGCGCCGAGGATCGCGTGCGCGGACCTGTCGAACCATACCGCCGTCGCTTCTTCGTTCCATCCCGCGATCGCCGCGAACGGCTCCTTCGCGCTGCCGCGCATGATGCCTCGCGCAGTGGCGATCCAGACGGTGTTCGCGTCGTCGATCGAAATCGCATTCGGCTGCGGTGCGGCGATGGCGTTGAATCGCCGTCCATCGAAACGCGCCAGGCCGCCGTATGTAATCACCCAAACGGAGCCGTCGGGCGCTGCCTGCACGTTCGCGACGTAACTCGACGGCAGCCCCTCGCCGAGTCCGAAACGGGCGAAGCGATTGCCGTCGTAGCGATAGACGCCGTCCTGAGTGGCCACCCACAAAAATCCGGCGGTGTCCTGCGCCAGCCGCATCGCCGCAAGGTTCCCCAACCCCGCCTCGGTGCCGTATGTCCGAAACGGACGAATGCCCGGCGGCAGGACCCGCGCCACCGCCGGCAAAGCAACCAGCAATACGATCAGCGCAGCGCGGCGAAGAGACATGGGATGGGAAGATGGTAGCGCGATTGGGCGCGGCGTTAGGATGTACCGGTGCAGACCGCGATTGCCATTGACCAGGACGCGATCACCAGCTTCTGCCGGAAATGGCGGATCGCCGAGTTAAGCCTCTTCGGCTCCGTGCTGAGGCCCGAAGAGTTTCGCGATGATAGCGACGTCGATGTGATGGTGACGTTTGAAGAAGGTGCTCGCTGGACGCTGTTCGATTTCGTGGATATGCAGGACGAGCTGACAGAACTCTTCGGGCGAAGAGCGGACTTGCTCTCGAAACGCGCTCTCAAGAACCCGTTCCGGCGTCACGAGATCTTGTCGACGGCGAGAGTTCTGCATGCCGCGTAAGGACCGCGATGAGGCGTCTTACCTCGCCGAATGCTTTCGTTCGCGCGTGAGGTGCTCACGTTCACGCAAGGACGTTCGCGCGCCGACTACGACACCGACGCCGTCCTGCGGCCCGCTGTGGAACGCGCCACGGAATTGATCGGCGAAGCGGCAAGTAACATTTCCGATTCGATGCGGGCTGCGCACCCGGAAATCCCGTGGAGAAAAGTCGTCGGGCAACGGAACGTGCTGATTCATGACTATGGCGATGTCGATGATGATCTCGTGTGGAATCTTGTCGAACTCGAAGTTCCGAGGCTCGTTTCGATTCTCGAAGGAATCGTTGCGAACGACGCCATTGAATAGAGCCTGGCGTGCGTCGCATCCGATTTCGCCATGCGCAGAATCGTCATCGCGATCGCCGTTCTCCTCGCCGCTGCTCCTCCGCGAATGATCGCGCAATCCTCCGAGAATGATCCGCAATCCTTCGAGAATGATCCGCATCCTCCGAGAATGATCCGCATCCTCCGAGAATGATCCGCGATCCT
>DATART010000357.1:0-2903 GCA_036264035.1 Thermoanaerobaculia bacterium
AGGTCATCGCGGCCGGAGTCTACCTACTTCGAGATCACGCCGCGCAGACCGCCGGAGATCAGCGCCGCGAGGTTGGTCAGGATGCGCGGCAACGCCAGGCCGCCGGGGCTGGCCAGGTACATCGGCTCCCATTGCGGATCGAATTTTTCCTTGTATTGGCGCAGACCCTGGAAGTTGTAGAAGTTCTCGCCGAATCTGTAAGCCAGAGATCCGACACGATTCCAAAGCGTGCCGAGCGAGCGGTTCTCGAGTCCCGACAGCGGCGCCATGCCGAGGTTGAACCACGCGTAGCCGCGTTGCTGACCCCAGACGATGAGATTGACGAACATGTAGTCCATGACGCCGGCCGGTGCGTCGGGCAGATGGCGCATCAGATCGACCGACAGCTCCTCGCCCGCGCCTTCCCAGAGATTCGCGAACGCGACGATGCGATCGTCCTTCTTCACGACGGCGACTGCGCAGCGGCTGACATAGCGCTCGGCGAAAAAGCCGAGCGAGAAACCTTTCTCGCGCGTCTTCTTTTCGGCGAGCCAGGAGTCGGAAATGACGCGCAACTCGTCAACGATCGGCGCGCCATCGACGATCTCGAATGTGCAGGACTCTGCCTCTACTCTGCGCAACATCTTGCGCATCCATTTGCGGTCGCCGCCATCGAGGGAGAAGTCGTCGAGCTTCACGCGTGCCTCTTCGCCGATCTTCAGCAGCGTCAGTCCGAGGTCGAGATAGAAGTGAAGATTCTGGCGCTGCACCTCGTAGAAAACCGGCCAGCCTGCGTGCAGATCGC
The DNA here is from genome assembly GCA_036264035.1 of Thermoanaerobaculia bacterium. Classification (GTDB taxonomy): domain Bacteria; phylum Acidobacteriota; class Thermoanaerobaculia; order Gp7-AA8; family Gp7-AA8; genus JADGNZ01. The sequence continues at coordinate 785 of DATART010000357.1, forward strand.
ACAGCTCGCGAAAGCGCCAGATCAGCTCCTGCTTCTCGTCGTCGGCGCCGACGGGATCGCCCATCGAAATCCAGCTTCGCCCTTCGACGCCGTACATCAGAAATGCGCGTCCGCTCGGACTGAAGATGAGCGGCTTGTCGCCGAGCAACGCAAGGTTGGCCTGGCTGTTTTTTTCGTCCGCGATGATCGCCGCCGCGCGCTCCACCTCCTCGATCGTCGGCGGATCCGGCTCCTCGGCGGCCGGCCGAAGGAGGCGTTGAATCGAGAAGAGCAGCAGCAGCCCGACCACGCCGACCGAGGCGCGCAGGAAGCGGGGCGCATCGGCGCGGAAGGAGAAGTGCCACCAGAGGTCGCGCGAATACTCGACGTGCTTGTAACTGAAGAAGCCGAGCCACGCCGATGAGATGAGGACGAGCAGAATTGCGGCGATCCATCCCGGCCCGAATCCTTCGTTCAGCAGCGACGCCTTGCGGTAGAAGTGGCGGCGCGAGGCAACGAGCGCGAACAGCATGACCGCGAGGATGATCGCTTCCTCGAAATCGCCGCCCTTGAAAATCTGGAAGAGCATGCCGGCGCCGAGGACGACCACGGTGAGGTGATACGCGGCATCGAGGCGCCGCTGCAGGCCGCGCGCGAGGACCAGCAGAGCGGCGCCTGCGATCGATCCGAAAAAATGCGACAGCTCGACGAGCGGGAGCGGGACGACGCGGCGCAGGAATCCGATGCGTCCCGGCAGCGTCGGCGTCGCGCCGGAAAAGAGCAGGACGGCGCCGCCGATAAACGTTGTGAAGGCGAGAAGCTGCGGCGCAATGCCGGGCGCCCATCGTCCGAAAATCCGCCACGCTTTCGCAACGCCTTCGCGTTTCTCGACGATCTCGTGCGTCGCCAGCAGCAGGATCGCCACGAGCAGCGGGAGCAGGTAGTAGATGACGCGGAACGCCACCAGCGCGCCGAGGATCGCCGACGCGGAAAAGAACGGCGCGAGGAAGACGAGGATGATCGCTTCGAAGATTCCGATGCCGCCAGGCACGTTCGACGCGACGCCGGCGATCTGCGCGAGCAGGAAGATGCCTAGAAAGCGGCCGAACGTCAGCGGCAGCGAGTCGGGCAGCAGGATGTAGAGCACCGAGGCGGCGATGATCCAATCGAGGCACGACGTCGCCAGCTGCGCCGCGAAGAGGCCGGGCGAGGGAAGCTCGAACTCCCACTGTTTGATGCGCACCGGCTCGCGGCGGATGGCGATCCAGAGCATGTACGCGATCGCCGGCAGCAACAGGACGATGCCGAGCAGCCGGATCGACGCGAACGGAATGTGAATCGATGGCGGGATGTCGGGCGGCGTCGTCAGAAAGAAGATTCCGCCGAGGAGCACGAAGCCGAGCCAGAAGCTGACGGTACAAAACGCGATGACTTTCGCGATCTCGACCGCGGTCAGCCGCCAGGCGTTGTACAGCCGGTAACGCAACGAACTGCCGACCAATCCCGACATGCCCGCGTTGTTGTTGAACGCGTAGCCGATGAATGACGCCAGCGCGATCTTGAAGTACGGTAGCGGGTGGCGAATGTAGCGGAAGGCCAGCGTGTCGTACCCGGTCATGACCAGGTAGCCGAGAAGGGTGAGCGCCGCCGCGAGGAGGATCTGGTCGATCGGCAGCCCATTCAGATAGCGGATGACGTCGCGGTAGCGATACTGCGCCAGTGTGTCCTGAAGCACGCGCAGCGCGACCGCGAACAGCGCCAGAATCAGCAGCGGCTTGAGGAACGGGGCAATCCGTTTGAGGCGGTCCATGCGTTGGTTTCTTAAACTCTATCCTGTGGCGAAGCGCAGCGAGGCGTCAGGATCTCCGGTGGCAGTGCGAGGGATGACTCGTCGAGCGAACTGACTGTCATCCTGTGAGGCTGCGCGGAAATCGACGATTTCGCCTCGTTTGCGCGCGAAGGCGCGCTCGGCAATGCAGCCCCACGCTCGGCGTGGGGAAACCGATCGCGAAAAGACGTCGTGGCCGCGGAGGCGGCCAATGGAAAATGCTTGCGCGGCGCGAGATCTTGTGGCGGCCGCCTGCGCGGCCGCCGATCGGGCGCGCGCGATAACCCCGCGCCGAGCGCGGGGCTGCACTGT
>DATART010000437.1:0-1624 GCA_036264035.1 Thermoanaerobaculia bacterium
CGATCTCGTCGAGAAGGATGGGGATGTTCTCTTCCTCGTTGTACACGGGGAAGACGACGGACAGGTCGGGCATCGCGTCGAAGTTTATCCTCGGAGCGCCACGCCGAACGCCTTCTCGAAATTCGCCGTCGTGATCGCCGCGACTTCTTCGATCGAAATGTCCCACAGCGCCGCCAGCAGCTCTGCGACTTTGATCACGTACGCGGGCTCGTTGTCGCGTCCGCGGAACGGCACGGGCGCGAGGAAGGGCGTGTCGGTTTCGATGAGCACGCGGTCGTGCGGGAGTGCCCTGGCGCATGCGCGCAGCGGCTCGGCGGTGCGGAAGGTGACGATGCCGGAGAAGGAGATGTAGTAGCCGGCGTCGATGAATTTGCGCGCGATCTCCTCCGACTCGGTGAACGAATGCAGAATCCCGCGCGCGCCGCTGCCCGAGAGGATGGCGACCATGTCGTCCGCCGACTCGCGGTTGTGCACGATGATCGGCTTGTCAAGCCGTCTGGCCAGATCGAGGTGCCGCTCGAAGACGGCGATCTGCGTCTCGCGCGGCGAGTGCATGTAGTGATAGTCGAGTCCGCACTCCCCGATCGCGACGACGCGCGGCTCCGCGGCGAGACGCTCGATCTCCGCGAACGCCGCGTCATCGCAATCCTTCGCCTCATGCGGATGAAATCCGACGGCGGCCCAGACGTCGTCATGCTTCTGCGCCACCGCGACCGCTTCCGGCGCATCCTCCCGCTTCGTGCCCGGTACGACGAACCCGCGAATCCCCGCCTCGCGCGCACGTGCGAGGACGGCGTCCGCATCGGACATGGTGAGGTGGCAGTGGGAGTCGGTGAAGATCAAACGCGCTCCACCAGCAGCGACAACCCCATGCCGCCTGAAATGCACAGCGTCGCGAGTCCGAGGCGTTTGCCGCGCGACGCCATCGCGTGAAGCAACGTCGTCGTGATCCGCGCGCCGGTTGCTCCGATCGGATGCCCGAGCGAGATCGCGCCGCCGTGGACGTTGAGTTTGCCGCGGTCGAAATGCAGCTCGCGGTCGCACGCGAGTACCTGCGCGGCGAACGCTTCGTTGAGTTCGATCAAGTCGATGTCGTCGAGCGTGAGGTTTGTGTCGGCGAGCAACGCGCGTGTCGCGGGAACCGGTCCGATGCCCATGATCTTCGGATCGACGCCGGCTTGCGCGTAGCCGATGATGCGCGCCATCGGCGTCAGGCCGTGACGCTGCGCCGCGTCCGCCGAGGCCACGAGCATGGACGATGCGCCGTCGGTTACGCCCGATGAGTTGCCGGCGTGCACCGTTCCGTTCTTGCGAAAGACCGGAGGCAGTTTGGCGAGCGACCCGAGGTCCGCATCGAAGCGCGGGTGCTCGTCTTTGTCGATGATAACGTCGCCCTTTCGGCCGGACACCGTTACCGGCACGATCTCGTCGCGGAAGCGGCCCTCCTCGTACGCGACGCCGGCGCGCCGCTGCGTTTCGACCGCGTACGCGTCCTGCTCTTCGCGGGAAATCTGGTAGCGATCGGCCAGCGTCTCGGCGGTCGCACCCATCATCTCGTCGGCCAGCGGACACAAAAATCCGTCGCGGTACATGCCGTCGATGACTTCGGCATCCCCCATTCGAT
>DATART010000455.1:0-3548 GCA_036264035.1 Thermoanaerobaculia bacterium
TGGTCAGCACGGGCGTGATCGAGACCTATCTCCTGGCCCAACTCCGCCAGAAGAACCCCGCCAGCCTCAAGCTCGTCGCGCTGATCGACCGCCGTGACGCGCGCACGGTCGACCTGACCGTCGACTTTGTCGCGTTCGAAGGCGCGGAGGGAACGTACGTCGGCTACGGACTGGAGTTCGAAGGACGCCACGGAAACCTTCCCTACCTCGCACTCGTAACGTAGCTCCGGCCGCGTAAAGAGTGAAGGGTGAAGAGTGAAGGGTGAAAATCCGCCCATTTCACTCTTGACCCTTCACTCTTCACTCTTCGGATGCTCCGGATGACAGGTAGCATTCAGAATTTTCGGCGGCATCCGCGCCGTTGTTGACCCCGTTATGCATGGCACGCACGAAGCATCCGCGTGCACCCTTGGAGGCAATCATTGAATTCGACGGTTAAAACGGCGCTTCTATGGGTCGTCATCATCGTTCTGGTCTTCCTGCTCTGGAGCCTGTTCAAAACAACCGCGGGGACGACGGAGACGATCGCGTTCAGCACCTTCCTCGACAAGGTGAATCAGGGCGCGGTCGAAAGCGTGACCATCCGCGGCGACGAGGTTCGCGGCGAAACGAAGGCAATCACGCCCGGCGGCAAGAAAGAATTTCACACCACCGCGCCGACCAACTATCCGGCCATGATCGATCAGCTTCGCGCGCGCAACGTGAAGGTGGAGGTCGAGCACGCCGCCGACGCGCCGTTCATCACCGCCCTCATCACCTGGGCTCCGATCCTCTTTCTGGTCGGACTCTGGATCTTCTTCATGCGCCAGATGCAGGCCGGCGGCAACAAGGCGCTCTCCTTCGGAAAATCGAAGGCGAAGCTCCTCTCCGGCAACGCCAAGAAGGTCACGTTCAAGGACGTGGCCGGCGTTGATGAGGCCAAGATCGAGCTGCACGAGATCATCGAGTTCCTCAAAGAGCCGCAGAAGTTCACGAAGCTCGGCGGCAAGATTCCGAAAGGCGTCCTGCTCATGGGGCCGCCGGGAACCGGCAAGACGCTGCTGGCCCGCGCCATCGCCGGCGAAGCCAACGCGCCGTTCTTCTCAATCTCCGGCTCCGACTTCGTGGAGATGTTCGTCGGCGTCGGCGCCTCGCGCGTCCGCGACCTCTTCGAACAAGGCAAGAAAAACGCGCCGTGCATCATCTTCATTGATGAAATCGACGCTGTCGGACGTCACCGCGGCGCCGGCCTCGGCGGCGGACACGACGAGCGCGAACAGACGCTGAATCAGCTCCTCGTGGAGATGGATGGCTTCGAATCGAACGATGGCGTGATCCTGGTCGCCGCCACGAACCGTCCGGATGTCCTCGATCCCGCCCTGCTCCGTCCCGGCCGCTTCGACCGCCGCGTGGTCGTCGATCTGCCCGACCTCAAGGGCCGCGAAGGAATCCTGCGCGTACACACGCGCACGATTCCGCTCTCCGAGGACGTCGATCCGGTCGTCATCGCGCGCGGCTCACCGGGATTCAGCGGCGCCGATCTGGCGAATCTCGTCAACGAGGCGGCGCTCAACGCCGCGCGCTACGACAAAAAGAAAGTGCAGATGGTCGACTTCGAGTTCGCCAAGGACAAGGTCCTGATGGGCGTCGAGCGCAAGTCGATGGTGATGAGTGACCGCGAGAAACGCAACACCGCGTATCACGAGTCCGGCCACACGATCGTCGCCGCGGTTCTTCCGGCCGCCGATCCGCTCCACAAAGTCACGATCATCCCCCGCGGCCGCGCCCTCGGCCTGACCCAGCAGCTCCCCACCGAGGATAAGTACTCGTACTCGAAGCGCTACCTCGAGTCGATGCTGGCCGTCCTCATGGGCGGCCGGCTCGCGGAAGAGATTTTCGTCAACGAAATCACCACCGGCGCCGGCAACGACATCGAACGCGCCTCGGGCATGGCCCGGCGCATGGTCTGCGAGTGGGGCATGTCCGAGCTCGGTCCCGTTACCTTCGGCAAGAAGGAAGAAGCGATCTTCCTCGGCCGCGAGTTCGCGCAGCATCAGGATTTCTCGGAGGCCACCGCCGTCGAGATCGACCGCGAGGTCAAGCGCATCCTCGACAAGGCCTACAACCAGGCCAAGGAAATCATCACCACGCACAAGTCGTCCCTCGACCGCATCGCGCGCAAGCTGCTCGAGCGCGAGACGCTGGAAGGATGGGAAGTCAACGACATCCTCCGCGAGGAAACGGGCAACGACTACCTGAAGATGAAGGAGTACTACCCCGAACAAAGCCCCGGCGAGACGATGACCATCGCGCCCGGCTCGGGTCCGTCCACCGACGTCTCGACGCCGATCGCGCCGCCTCCGGTTCCGACGCCGGCGCCGGATCGCAAGGCATAATCAACACACGTGCTATTTCTAAGGCCGCCGTAACTGGCGGCCTTTTCATGCCCATCGCACTCTTCGATATCGACGGGACGTTGACCGCGAGCAACGAGGTCGACTCGGAATGCTTCGCGGATGCATTCCGCGATGTCTTCGACATCGAGATCGACAAGGACTGGGGCGCGTACGAGCACACAACCGATCGCGGCATCGCGTCCGAGGCGCTGCGCCGCTTCGGCCTCGCCGCTGACGAATCTGCCCTGGCGCTTCATCGAACGCGCTTCATTCAACAGCTCGAAAAGCGGATGACGTCACTCGACGAGATCCGCGGCGCCAGCGCATTCATCGCGATGCTCCTTTCACGCGGCTGGCGCGTCGCGCTGTGCACCGGCGCGTGGAGCGCATCGGCGCGGCTGAAGCTCGAACGCGCAGGTTTCGATTTCGATATACCGCTCGCATCATGTGACGACGACATCTCCCGCGAAGCGATCCTGCGGCGCGGCATCGCGCTCGCCGGCGGTGCCGATGACGTCATCGTCTCCTTCGGCGACGCGCCATGGGATGTCCGTGCCGCCGCGAACCTCGGATTGCCGTTCATCGGCATCGGTAGCAGGAGTGGCGCGGCGGTTATGTTCGAAGACTACGGCGATCCCATGGCGTTGTTCGCCGCGATCGAACGGGTATAACGCGATTGCCTACGTCCTTCGAAGGAGCACCTTCTCCACGACGTGGCTGGCACCCTTCCCCAGAATCAACCGCGCCCGTTCCCGCGTCGGCAGGATGTTCTCGTGCAGATTGGCGAGATTGATCCGCTCCCAGATCGATTTTGCCAGGGCGATCGCTTCCTCCTCAGGCATCGCGGCGAACTGGTGAAAGAACGAGGCGGGGTCGCGGAAGGCGGTCTCGCGGAGTTTGCGAAAACGATCGAGGAACCACGTCTCGAGGTCGGCCTCCGTAGCATCGACATAGATCGAGAAATCGACAAAATCGGAGACAAAGACGGCGTGGATCGATCCTGTCTGCAGCACGTTCAACCCTTCGAGGATGACGATGTCAGGATGATCGATGGTCTGCCGCTCATCGATGATGTCGTAGTCGAAGTGGGAGTAGACGGGAACATCCAGCGGCGACAGTCCGGACTTCAGACCCGATACGAATTCGATGAGCCGCGCGCGGTCGTAGCTTTCA
>DATART010000040.1:0-7445 GCA_036264035.1 Thermoanaerobaculia bacterium
TGTTACCAGCCGGAGATCCTTCACCGGCCTACGCGACTTCGCCTGCGGCTACGTCGCTTCGGCGGTTCAGGATGACAGCGGTTACTTTCGTTGTGAGAAGATCCAGACCACCATGATCAAGAGCAGCACTCCGAAGAACAACGAGTGCGTGGCCGTGTTGACGAGGCGCATTGCGGCGCGCAGCGCGAAGGCGCCGAAGAGAAGCGCGAGGACGGCGACGGCGGCGAGTTTGGCAATCGTGGCGGGTTTCAACGCATGAAGGCTCTCACATTCGCGCTGCTTCTTGCGCTCGCGTGCGGCAAGGCGAAAGTTTCCAATGCGGACAAGCCGCTCTCCGTCCCCGGCGAGAAGATCTACGCGATGCAGGGAAAGATCGTCGGGCGCGATGCCTCCGAGAACTCGCTGACGATCGATCACGACGCGATCCCGGGCTACATGGAGGCGATGACGATGGAGTACATCGTCCGCGGGGCGAAGGTCGATGCGCTGCCGCCGAACGGCACCGCGATCGCGGCCACGCTCCACGTCACCGACGACAAGGGGATCTGGATTACCGCTGTGCGCGGCGGTGGTGCGGCTCGTCGTCCGCCGCAATCGCCGGCCGCGCCGCAGCCGGCGGCGTCCCGCTGACGCCTTTCATCCGGATGGCCGCGGCGCGAAGGTACTTGCGCAGCCGCGGGAAGCGCGCCACGACCGATTCGATCAGATGCGAGACCGGCTCAAAAAACCGGACGCGCCGCGCAACATCGTGATCGACGCAATGCACGATCGCGCGCGCGCCGAGGATGAGTTTGGCGAGTGCGGCGACCTTGCGCTGGTGTACGCGGTCGCAGAAGACCACGAAGCGCGCCACGACGCCGGCGTGATGCTCGGCCAGTCCGCGCGCGAAGATCAGGTTCTCCAGCGTGGTCATGGCGTGCTCTTCGAGAAGGAACTCCGGCGCGGTCAGGATCTCCCGCAGATGTTCGGCCATCACCCACGCCTCGGAATGATGCGAGCGCGGCGAAGTCCGCCCGCCGGAGAGGATGACGAAGTCGAGATTCTCGCTCGCGATCAACGGCGCAACCGACTTGACGTAGTCGTGCAGACCGTCATTCAGATCGTAACCGCAGACGATTCCCACCGAATGCATCTCGTTATCCCTGCTGCGCGATTTACGCCAGGGATGGCGATTCGTTGAAGCGTTCTCCAAACGATTTGGCGTCGATGCGAGCGTGGTTGCACGTGGCGCAAAATCTGCTCCATCAAGAGGCGCACACAGAAAGGTGCCGATCATGACCGATCATGACCTTCCGCCAGAACTTCGACACCACCGAAGCAGACCTCCGGAAGCGCTGCCGATCGAGTTGCCGATGCCATTGCCGCTGCCATTGCCGATCGATGACGAGCTACCGCCGCCATTTCTGAATCCCGATCGCGCGGCCGATAAGCAGCGCAATCCGAAACCGTTCCTGCGCCAGAGCTGACGGGGAAGCGACGCCGGCTACGCTTCCGTCGCGCCGATCACCCCGCCCATCACTGGCAGGACGATTCCCGTGATGTAGCTGGCGCAGACCGGCGAGGCGAGGAAGACGTAGGCGGGTGCGATCTCTTCCGGTTGCGCGGGACGCTTCATCGATGTGCCGTGGCCGAACTCGGAAATCTTCGTCGCGGGCTGGTCGGCCGGATTCAGCGGCGTCCAGACCGGACCGGGCGCGACGGCATTCACGCGGATTCCTTTCGGCGCGAGGTTCGTCGCCAGCGACTTTGTGAAGGCGTGGATCGCGCCCTTGGTGGCCGAATAGTCGAGCAGGATCGGCTGGCCGAAGATGCCGGTCTCCGATCCGCTGTTGATGATCGCGCTTCCTTCGCCGAGGTGCGGCAGCGCGGCCTTGACGAAATGGAAGTAGCCGTAGATGTTCGTTTTGAACGTCAGATCGAGATGTTCTTCGGTGATCTGATCGATCGATTCGGCGTGTTCCTGGAACGCGGCGTTGTTGACCAGGACGTCGAGCCGGCCGAACTCGGCGACCGTTCGTTCGACGGCGTCCGTGCAGAACTTCGGATCCTTCACATCGCCCGGCAGCAGCAGGCAGCGCCGCTTCTCCTCGCGCTCGATGACGCGCTTGGTCTCCTCAGCGTCGACCTGCTCGACGTCGAGATAGACGATGGCCACGTCTGCTCCTTCGCGCGCGAAGAGCACGGCCACCGCGCGGCCGATGCCGGAGTCGCCGCCGGTGATCAGCGCCACTTTGCCGTCGAGCTTCCCGCTGCAGCGATACTCCGGATTCCGGAACTGCGGACGCGGCTCGAGCTCCGCCTCGATTCCCGGCTTGGCCTGATGCTGCTTCGGCATCGGATTCTCGTGATGCTTACGCGAGCCTGCCTGAATCGCTTTGTCCGATTTCTTTTTCGACGACGATTTCTTTTTCTCCACGGCGTCGATCTCGCGCTGCACCTTCCTCTGCTTCGCAACCGTCGCCGCTGTTTTCCTGCTCGCCATGGATGCCTCCGCACCGACGGAATGCTCGTGACGTGCCGGGCATCGCTGCTGCTATGTTTCGCCGCATGACCACTACGCGCCGCCTCGGCACTTTCGAAGTCTTTCCGCTCGCTCTCGGATGTATGGGTATGTCCGGCATGTACGGCGCCGCCGACGAAAACGAGAGCATCGCCACGATTCATCAGGCCATCGACAGCGGCATCAACCTGCTCGACACCGGCGACTTTTACGGCATGGGCCACAACGAGATGCTGATCGGACGCGCCATCCGCGGACGGCGCGACAAGGTCCTTTTGTCGGTGAAGTTCGGCGCGATGCGCGGACCCGATGCGTCGTGGCTCGGTTTCGACACGCGTCCGGCGGCGGTGAAGAATTTCCTCGCGTACACGCTGAAGCGGCTCGACGTCGACTACATCGATATTTATCGTCCGTCGCGGCTCGATCCGAAGGTACCGATCGAGGAGACGATCGGCGCGATCGCGGAGCTGGTGAAAGCCGGCTACGTCCGCACCATCGGATTGTCGGAAGTCGGCGTCGACACGATTCGACGCGCGCACGCCGTGCATCCGATCACCGATCTGCAGATTGAATACGCGATCATCAGCCGCATGCCGGAACGCGCGATCTTTCCGCTCCTGGGCGAGCTCGGCATCGGCGTTACGGCGTACGGCGTTCTTTCGCGCGGACTGCTCAGCGGATCGCTGCCGGCGGGCAAGGGTGATCTGCGCGCGCACCTGCCGCGGTTCCGCGGCGAGAATCTCGATCAGAATCGCAAGCTGATCGACACACTGAACGCGCTCGCCGCCGCGCGCGGTGTGACGCCGACGCAGCTTGCGATCGCGTGGGTGCTCGCCCGAGGCGAGTCGATTGTCCCGGTCATCGGCGCGCGAACGCGTTCCCAACTCGAAGAATCGCTCGGCGCGTTGTCGATCCAGCTGACGGATGCCGATCTTCAACAGATCGAGCAAGCGATGCCGCCGGATGCGGTCGCGGGCACGCGCTACGACGAGAACCAGATGAAAGTGCTCGATAGCGAACGAAACGCGTAACGCGGCGCTGGCGGCACGAATCAAAGATGGCCGACGTTCCGCGGTCCATGCTGGTTTATACCTGTTTATACCCGTTTATACTCGAAACCGAGTAGAGATAGGTATAAGTGGGTAGAAGTCAACGGCCATCCTCGCGGATGGCCGTTTTCGTAGTGCGAATTGCGTAAGGTCAGCGCAGGCGCGTCACGGCCCAGGCGCTGAGCAAGGCGGCGAGGAGGAGCAGCATCCACGTCGAGAGCGCCGGAGTGGGGGCGGCGGCGATTGTCACGATCGTGGCGGCCGTCGCGGAGTTGTTGTTCGTGTTCGGATCGCTTTCGGATGCGGCGACCGACGCGGTGTTGGAAACGGTCGTGTTGCTGTTCGGCATCTTCAGCGTCAGCGTGATCGTCGCCGAGGCGCCGCCGGCGAGGGAGCCGAGACTGCAGGTGACTGTTGCACCGCTGGCGCAGGAGCCTTGGCTCGTCGTTGCGGAGCCGAACGTCGTGCCGGCAGGGAGAGTGTCGGAAACGACCACATTCGTGGCGCCCGTCACGCTGTTGTTCATCACTGTGATCGTGTACGTGACGTTCGCGTTCCCGGCTGCTGTGGCGGCGCCCGTTTTCATCAGGCTGAGATCGGCGGTTGCAACGACGTCGTCGTTCGTGATCGTGCCTGTTCCCTGCGCTTTGATGAGGATGCCGTTGACCGGCGCGGTCAGGTTGACGAAGAACGTTTCGTTCGGTTCGAAGGCTGTGTCGCCGTTGACCGCGATGGAAACGCTTTGGGACGTCTGTCCCGGCGCGAACGTAACGACGCCCGACTTCGCGGCGTAATCGTTGTTCGCGACAGTGGCCGAATTGTCAGCGGTCGCGTAGTTGACGGTGATCGTCGAGGCCGATGTTGCGGTCAGGGAGACGGTGAAGTTCGCGTTGACTGTCCCCGAGTTGCCTTCCGTCACGGTGACGTCGTTGATCGAGATGCCGGGCGACGCCAGGCCGTCATCGTTGATGATCGTGCCGACGCCCTGACTTTTCGCGATCGTTGCTCCGGCTGTCGCGCCGAGGTTCATGAAGAACGTCTCATCCGGCTCGACCGTGGTGTCGCCGAAGATGCCGATCGAAACGGTGGAGGTAATCGCGCCCGGAAAGACGGTGAACGAACCGCCGTTCGTCTGATAGTCCGAACCGACGGTGGCCGTTCCGTCCGCGAGGCTGAACGGCACCGAAAGCGTAATCGACGTCGGATTCGACAGCGTGATCACGAAGTTCATGTTCGGACCGAAGGCGCCGTTGCCTTCCACGACGGATGGATCGTTGATCGTGATCGACGGATTCGCGTCATCGTTCGTGATGTTCCCCTGGCCTTGCGCGTCGCTGACGGACGCGTTGCCGGGGTTGTAGAGATTGACGAAAAAGCTCTCGTTAGGCTCGGTCGTGACGTCGCCGTTTACGAAGACGGTGACCGTCTTTGTCGTCTGGCCCGGAGCGAATGTAAGGCTGCCGCTGGCCGGCTGGTAATCGGATCCGGCGATGGCGGTGTTGTCCGCGCTGGCCCAGTTGATGGTGACCGGGAAGGTCGAGGCGGGCGTGAGCGTGACGGTGAAGTTGAAGCTGGTCGCGCCGGAATTGCCTTCGGCGAGCGTGACGTCGTTGATCGACAGTGCCGGCAGAGCGTCGTCGTTCTTGATCGTCCCGACGCCTTGCGCGCCGGCGATCGTGGCGTTGACGGGAGCGGTGAGATTCACGAACAGCGTCTCGTCGGGTTCCGGAGTAACGTCGCCGAGGACGGAGACGGTGATCGTCTGTTTCGTCTGGCCTGCTGTGAACGTGACCGTACCGCTGTTCGGTGTGAAGTCGCTGCCTGAGGTGGCCGTGCCGCTGGCCGTAGCAAAGCTGGCAGTGACGGTCGACGCCGAGGCGGCCGAAAGGAAGACGTTGAACGTCATCGTTGCAGTGCCGGCATTCCCTTCGACCACCTGCGCGTCGCTCATGCTGATCGACGGCGTTGCCGGCGTGCTGATGGCCGCACACGCCGAAAACTCGGAGGTGTTGCCGAGCGAGTCGGTGGCCGTAGCCGTTGCGAAACCGCCCGCAACTCCGGCGAACGTGACGTTGAACGTGCCAACGCCCGACGCGGCCGTGGTGATGGTCGTCTCGCCGAGGTACGTCTGTCCTTCGCCGGCACCTGAGGGATCGCAGGCGGTGCTCTGGAAGAATTGCACGGCGTAGGTGCTCGACGGCGCGCTGCTCAGCGTCCCGGCGATGGTGACCGTGCCGGCGCCGAACTGCGCCGTGTTGATCACGGGGAAGTTCTGCAGGTCGTTGAAGGAACCAATATCGCCGTCGCCAACGTCGTTCGGCGTGATGCCGTCGTCGCCGAGGTCGATGCCGAGCGTACCGTTGCTGTAGATGGAGTTGTAGCGAATCGTGTTTTGCCGCGACACCTTCGAGGTGAACGCCTGGAGCGCCACGCCGGCCTTTGTGTTGAAGGCAATGATGTTCGGCTCGGCCAGCGTCCCGATCGTGTTCTGGTTCGCGCCGCCGGAGAAGCCGTCGGAGAGGGTGATGCCGTACGTGTTCGGGATGGCAGCCGTTCCGTCCGCGCTCGTGCCGATCTTGTTTCCGACGACGAGAATGTTCGAGGTGGTGTTCTCCAGCTGGATGCCGGCGGAGAAGGAAGAGTTGGCAGTGTTGCCGGAGATGACATTGCCGCGGATGGTGTTCGCGCCCGCGCCGTTGAACGAGATGCCGGTGAAGTTCGCCAGCGCCGCGGTGCCGGCCGCGTTCGTGCCGATGTAGTTGTTCTGGATGACGTTGTTCGCCGTCCCCGTGTTGCCGAGTGTGATGCCGGCCGTGGTGCCGCCGGAGATCAGGTTGCGTGAGGCCGCCGTGGCGCCGCCGATCGTGTTGCCGGTGGCCGTGTTGAGGATGAAGAAGGCGCTGCCATTCGCCGCGGACGACGATGTCGCGCTGCCGGCAGCGTTGGTGCCGAAGAAGTTGCCGTCGATGGTCATGTTTGTTGCGCCGTTGAGAAGGATGGCGTTGTTCCACTTCGTCATCAGCAGCCCTTTGACTTCGCCGCCGTTGACCGTGGCGTTGAAATTGAGGCCGGTGCCGTTGGAAACGCCCGATCCATTCAGCTCGATCTGCAGCACCGCGTTGTCGCCGAGCGAGAGCGTGTTGACGCTCGATCCGCTCTGCGCGTAACCATCGATGATGACCGCCTCGGTGATATTCGGGAGGTTCGACGCCGGCGAGATGGTGTGCAGTCCCGCGCCGGCGATGGCGAACGTGATTGTGTCGGTGCCGGCTGCGGCATTCGCATTGAGGATTGCCTGCCGCAACGTTCCGACGCCGGAATCGGCGATGCTGCTGACGACGAAGGTCGCCGCGGATGCGCTCGTGGCGAGCAGCGTAAGGAGTACAAATAAAGCGCAGCCATAGGGGTGGCGAGTTGCAACGGATTTCATCATTTCTCCTGTTCGGCGCTCGTGGCCGGGGAACCGGGGAGGTTTTGGGGATGGACGGACGTGGCGAGTTGAGCCGTAGCTTACACGAATAACTTACACTTCCGCATCATGAACATTGGAATCATCGGAGCAGGTCACATCGGCAGCACCACAGCGCAGCTCTTCATCGATGCCGGTCACGACGTGGCCATCAGCAATTCGCGCGGTCCCGAGACTCTCCGCGATCTCGTTACGTCGCTCGGCCCGAACGCGCGCGCGGCAACGCCGTCCGAGGCGGCCCGTTTCGGCGAGATCGTCCTGCTGGCCATTCCGCTGAAGGACTACACGACCCTTCCTGCCGATGACCTGCGTGGCAAGATCGTCATCGATGCGATGAATTACTACCCGAATCGCGACGGGAACATCGCCGCGCTCGATTCCGGGGAATCGACGTCATCCGCGATGGTCGCCGCTCATCTCCCCGGCG